>NZ_JBNNQX010000011.1:0-179747 GCF_050276055.1 Alkalihalobacillus sp. NPDC127517
CCCTTGCCGTCAGCTAACAGTTCCTACTGCCAAGCCTGTAGTGGACTTTCACCACCAAGTTATCACCCATGCTGGGCGCACACACGAATGGCGAACGATTCAATGATTGAATCATTCGCCATTTTTTAGTTGATTTTTAGTTATGTCCTAGCCTTAACTTTTAGCTCTTTCTTATTGGTATACTGCATTTCGAGAAAAATCGTCCATTACTTTAATGAATCTGTTATTTGATGAATTGTCTCCACCACGCGTTCTTTTTGGAACGGTTTAACAATAAAGTCTTTGGCTCCTGATTGGATTGCCTCAAGCACAAGTGCTTGCTGCCCCATTGCTGAACACATAATAACGTTCGCATCTGGATCAAGCTCTCTAATCTGCTTTAATGCCTGTATACCATCAAGCTCTGGCATCGTAATATCCATCGTAACGAGGTCTGGTTTGAGCGCTTGATATTTTTCAACTGCTTGTAATCCGTTTTCTGCTTCACCAATTACTTGCAACCCAGCATTTACAAGGATGTCTTTAATCATCATCCGCATAAAAGCTGCATCGTCCACGATTAAGATCGTAGCCATCTGTTCACCTCATTTTTTTAATCCTGCATAACCTTTTCTAAATTAACTAAGCTGAACAAGCGACTTCCGAGCTTCACGACACCATCTAAGTAATGAGCTTCCACGCCTCCAACGACCTCAGGTGTTGGCTCAATTTTATGTACTGGTATGTCTAACACATCATTTGCACCATCAACAATTAAACCGAGAATAAGCTCTTCATTAGATGTAATAAGGATTCTTGTTGTTTCATCAGCTTCTTTTTCTTCTAGACCGAGTTTTTGTCTTAAATCAATGATAGGTGTAATCACACCACGAAGATTCATAACTCCTTTTATAAAAGGAGCCGTACCCGGGATTCGTGTAAATGACTGCATCCGTTCAATGGATTGGATCTCACTTACCTTAATTGCGTACTCTTCTGTATGCATTTGAAAAATAATGACCTTCATTTGTTCTTCAACGATTTCAACACTCATTAGCCGTCTCTCCTCCCTCTTTTTATTTGATTAACGCATTCGGATCTACAATAAGGGCCACTTCACCATCACCAAGTATCGTGGCTCCTGAAATGGCAAACACATTTGTTAAGTAATTACCGAGCGATTTTAAGACAATATCATGCTGTCCAATTAGGGAATCTACCACTAAACCAGCAATCTGTTCGCCTTTTTGTATAATAACCAAGGAGTAAAAGTCTTCGTCAAGTTCAATGACTGGCGTATTAAAGACATCTCTTAAGAAAACAAGTGGGACCACTTTCCCTCTAAAATCAATGACCTTTTGTCCATGCGCACTAAACAATTCATCTTTGTTGACGATCGCTGTTTCAACAATCGATGTAAGTGGAATCGCGTATGTCTCTCCACCTGTTTCAACGAGCATAACATCAATAATGGATAACGTAAGTGGTAATTGAATTAGGAAGGTTGATCCTTTATCCAGCTCAGATTGAACCGTTACAACTCCACCTAATGATTCAAAGGTGTTTCGTACGACGTCAAGACCAACACCACGTCCCGAAATATCCGTTATTTGCTCCGCTGTACTAAAACCTGGCTCAAAGAGTAAACCAAATACTTGAGAATCGGTTAATGAACCCGCATCCTCTTCTGTAATAATTTGATTTTTTAAGGCTTTATCTAAAACCTTCTCACGACTAATCCCAGCACCGTCATCTTTAATTTCAATGAAGACATGGTTTCCGCTGTGATAGGCCTTTAAAAGAACGGTACCTTGAGCCGGCTTCCCAACAGCCATACGTTCTTCTGGTGTTTCAATTCCGTGATCAATGGAATTACGTAGCAAATGCACAAGTGGATCACCAATTTCATCAATAATTGTGCGGTCAAGCTCCGTTTCTGCTCCAACAATCTCAAGGTGGACTTGTTTTCCAAGATCCTTTGATAGATTACGAATCATTCGCGGGAAACGATTAAAGACCGTTTCAACCGGCATCATTCTCATGGTTAAAATGATTTCTTGCAGATTGCCTGTTGTACGAGTCATTCTTTCTACCGTTTCAGTAAGCTCTGCGTTCACTAATTCTCCTGAGATTTGCTCAAGTCTCCCGCGATCAATAACAAGTTCTTCAAACAAGTTCATAAGTACATCCAGACGATCGATGTTTACTCGAATCGTTTTGTTGCTCTCTGGTGCCTTTTGAGTTTCTTTTTCTTTCTCAGGCTCCTGTTTGCCTTTGCTTGGTTTTTCTTGTACCGGTTGTAATGTCTGATCCTCTGCCTGAGTGGCATGTACAAAGCTTGTCATTGATTGAACAACAACATCTGAGATTTCAGAGATTCCAAGAATCTTATTCTTAATCACTTCACCTGAATCTTTTGAAACAATCGTGACTACAAATTCACGTTCAAACTGTTCTTCCTCTAAAAGCTCTGTGGCTGGTGAGGATTTAATGACATCACCCAACTGGTTCAGAACATCAAACACCATAAATACACGAGCAGCCTTTAACATCGCCTTCTCATCAAGCTCTACTTTAATTTGATAAACAGAGTACCCTTGCTCTAGAGATTCTTCAAGTACAGTTCGCTCGTATTCATCATACACTTCAAGTAGGTCCACTTGTTCTGTTGTCGCTGCTGCTTCTTTAACAGCCTGGCTTGACCCTTTTTCAATGGCTTCAAGCTCTGCGACAAGCGATGTAACATCTAACTTTCCATCCCCACCACTTGCAATGTCATTTACCATATTCTCAAGGGAATCAACAGATTGAAACATAATGTCAATAATCTCTGTTGTCGCCTGTTTCTTCTTATTCCGAATTAAATCCAATACGTTTTCCATGTTATGGGTTAAGTGAGCTAAATCTTCATAGCCCATTGTTGCCGACATGCCTTTTAACGTATGGGCTGAGCGGAAAATCTCTCCGACAATTGATTCATCTTCAGGTTGTTTCTCAAGCTTTAATAGATGATCATTCACTGCCTGCAGGTGTTCCTGACTCTCATCAAGGAACACAGCCAAGTATTCTGAGTTCATCAAAACTACGTCCACCTCATTCTCTTCATTCTGCTTTTCATCTTGGTAAAAAGGTAAGATGAAAAAACAATCCTATGACCTCTCTTACTTATATCGGTCCGTTTGAAGATAGCTTTCAGTAGTTGTTGATGCCGTTTTTAAATTTACAAGTTGTCGAATGACCGAACGAAGGTTTTTCTCTTCTTCTTCAGTTGGAATCACTTCATGAATTGGCTGCTCCTGGTCACGAAGTACTATAAGATAAAGCCCTTCAACAGCTTGTCCAGTTACTTGTTCAAACGCCCACTTATACATCATCAATTGAACACGATAGAATTCAATTAGTTCAGCTCCTGATTTCTGGATCACATTTGTTTTTAAATCAAACAAGCATAGCGCACCGTTCATCATAGCAACCCGATCAATGATTCCAGTTATAACGGCTCCTTCTAGTTCAACTGAGAAACTCCATTCAAGATTAAGCATGTCACCTATGTTAGCCTTTGAATACGCATGAACTAATGAGAGCATATCCGTTCGATAGATTGCCTGTCCGCGTGTTTCTTCTAAGGTAAGGTCCACTGCCTCTTGCACAGTCCATCCTAGATCAACTAATTCACTTGCCCGGTGAACATAAGTTCCTAGCCGATTTGCAGCAATTCCAGGTTGTTGTGTTGATTGGACGTGGGGTAACTGATTTGAATTGATTTTCTTTACATACGTCTCTATATATTGAGCAGGATCATGGTAATAACTCATCACTTCACTTACTGAAAGTGGAACGAGAGGATCCTTTGCACTTTCTTTTACTTTCGGTGTTGTGAATGTCCAGCTTGCCTCTTCTGACCATGCCGCATACTCTCTGATGACATCCTCCGTATACCAGGTGTCGTCCTCTACTTGCTCAATCATCTCAAGCCATGATGCAGGGTTGGCCTTTGCATTAGGATTGATCAGGACTAGCTTATCCTTCGCCCGGGTCACAGCCACATAAAACAAACGCTTTGCCTCTTCTACAGCTTTACGATCTCCTTCTTGCTTAACAAGTTGATATGCCGGAGTGGCAAGTGTCGCATCTTCGGCTTCAAGATTCATCACAAACCCTAGCTCAGAATGAAATCGAATCTTTCCTTTATCCCCTTGAGGCTTTTGATGCAGCTGAGGTAGGAATACAATGGGAAATTCAAGACCTTTTGAACCGTGTACAGTCATGATCGTAACCGCGTTTCCTTCTGCACGCTCGATTTGGGAATCACCTTCTTTTCCACTTAACTGAATTCTTCGTTCCATAGCTTCAATCAAGGAAGGCAGATTTGTTTCCTTCTCACCGATTAAAACGTCTATTAGCTTTTCCACGTTTTTGACTCGCTGAGGACCGCCCGTCTGGAGCAGAAGAGAATTCTTTAACCCACTTTTTACAAATAGCTGATAAAACTCGTCAGTTGTAGAACCAAGATTAAATGGAATCCAATTTTCCATCCATCGTCTTAGCTTGTTTACTGAGCGAACAAGTCTCTCGTTTGACTGATGTGTCTGATCTAAACGTTCATCAAAACAGAGGTATTCACCCATGGTTTGTCCCTCTTGGCATGATTCTTTAATTGATAAGAAATCATCAATTGTTAAACCAAATAATGGACTTCTGAGGAGTGCCAGTAGGTAAAAATCTTCAAACGGTTCATTCATCCATCTAAGTAGCATCATGAAATCAACAACTTCACGTCTTTCGTAGAATCCAATCCCACTTTGAATTTCGTAAGGGATTTGTTTCTTTTTAAGTGACTTCTCAAGCGTCTTTAAATGCGTTCTAGTTGGAATTAATATAGCCATGTCCCGCCACATCGGAGGACACCAGTGATCTTCTCGTTGAATAATGTGGTTTTGTTCCTGTTGCATTTTAAGAATTCGATTGGTCAGTATGTCGTATTCCTCATGTTCACTCGAAACGATTTCCACCGCTTCTTCCCCATTACTCATGTATTCACGATGTGCTTGCAACGGTTGATAGAGGGTTTGATAATCATACGTCTGTGAATCAGTCATTGCCTTTTGAAAAATGGTATTCACTGCCTCAACAATCGGCTCTACCGTACGATAATTGCGGTTCATTAGAATTCGACGGCTTTCCTGATGTAGCTCGGCATCTGATTCTAGTTGATTCATAATAGAAACGTCTGCCCCTCTGAATTGATAGATAGATTGCTTTGTATCTCCAACAATAAACCGGTATCTAGGTTTAATTCGATTTAATACTTCTAACTGCAGGGCATTGGTATCTTGAAATTCATCAACCATGATGTGGGCATATTCACGTCTAGTTGCTTCTTGCACCGACACATCCTCAAGTAATGTTAATGTTTTTTGCTGTAAGTCTGTAAAATCTAAGGCTCCTTGAAATTGCTTTTGCTTTTTGTACATCTCATCAAATTGTTGGAGCAACCGGATAAACTGTGTGAGAATTGTTTTGGAATCCTGCGAGAATTCATTGATTGTTGGTTGTCCTCGTTTCTTTAAAGGCTTCCAGGCGAACTCAAACAATTCAAACAAACTTGGCAGATCATCCTGCCATTTCTTATTAACACGTGATGGCATACAGGCGGTTAACTCTTCAAAATATTGTTCCAGATGATCATTAAAAGGCTGTTCAAAAAATGAAATTAATCGATCAACATGTGTTTGAGTAGCAGGCGAAAGTCCGGATGACGGAAAGGACTGAATGGTTTGTTTTCCTTTTTGATCGAACTCTCTTAACTGTTCTTCCCAATCCTTGTGCATTGCGGCCATTTGCTTATCCCACATGTCAGAGCTGTCAAACGTTTGAATGACGTTTTCACCCGGTACAAGCTCTCTTACTTGATCGTAGACCGCTAGAAGGTATGCACTTAATTGATCTTTACTTAACAAATGAATAAGAGACTCTGCTCCCCGAAAAAATTCGGCCGTCTCAAACAATTCCTCTAGGATTTCTTGCTTTAATAGACTCGCAGAAACCTCGTCTAGCACCTGAAAAGAAGCAGGCAATCCAGCCTGATAGGCATACTGCTTTAATAACCTCTGGCAGAAGCTATGAAAGGTTGAAATGGTTGCTCCTTCAAGCTTAATCTTTTGCCGGTACCAATAATCTTCCTCAACAGGCTGAGTAGATTCCCTCGCCTTCTCCTCTAAGCTTGCTCGAATCCTCTGCTTCATTTCCCTTGCTGCTTTTTCTGTAAAGGTGATAGCTGCAATCTGATCTATTTCGGTACCAAGTGGGGAATCTGGATCACGGAGACTCACATCACATAAATGCATGATCCGCTCTGTTAACACACGCGTTTTCCCAGAGCCTGCTCCCGCTGCGATAACGAGCAATGGTTCAGTTGAAAAGATTGCTTCTGTTTGCTGGTCATTAAATGTCATACTCATTCTTCTACTAGGGCCTCCTTTTGTTCATCTGTCACTCGACAAATTGGCCCGTACGGACAGCTGTCTCTGCAGTCAAGTGGCTTAACCGGGAATTCATGCGTCATCCCGTGCCATAGAGTTTGGACCTTCTGTTCGAGTTCGTACTTATCAAGGAATGCTGGTGTACCTAGCTCCTCTTCTTTGTTTTTACAAAGTGCACTCACATTAAATCTAGATTCCTTTCCAACTTCACTTTCCTTCCAAATTCCATTATTCGCTCGTTTCGCAGGTGAACGTAAGCTTATATAGGATGCCCCGATGGCTTCATATGGCTCTGTTGATTGTCGCTCAAGCTGCTCTCTTAAACTGTAACTGTAAAGAGGAAGCTGTAGTTTAAGTCCCGTTCTTACTTCTTCTTCCATCTTAAGATTTGCATGACCCGTTTTATAATCATAGATAATAAACTCTTGATCTAGCTGATCGACTCGATCGATTTTTCCTTTTAATCGAATCGTCTCATGATTCCCTACTGACATGTCTAGCTGTAATCGCTTTTCAAGAGACGTTATTCGCATATTTGCAAGCTTCGTGTTATCCCAGAAATGTTTCCGTTCCGCCTTCCACCAGTTAAGCAACCTCACTAACCATTGTTGTTTTAAGAGATTTAACTCCAACTTTGACACATGTGGACTTTCTCGTTCAACTTCTTCCCACTCTTCCTCTAGCTTTTGTTGCAAAAGATTTGGAACCATTTCTTTTGTCTCTTCACCAAGTGCAGAGAATGGCATACCAATCACATCCAGTTCGTTATACAACCATTCAATGATTGAATGAACAAGCTCACCAATTTGAATGTGGGATACACCAACTGTTTTTGTCTTTGGTTCGTTTACACTGAGTAGTCGTTCAAAGGAATATCGAATGGGACATCGCGCATAACTCTCTAATGCGGTAATTCCAACCGTTGAGTGCTTAGATAAACGGTCCGTAGCTTCCATAGAGATTGGCTCGAGCCCTGATTCTAATCGTTGAATGAACTCATTAGTCTCAGTGAGATCGGCTGGCAGATCCTCTAATTCATATTGTCTACCTTTCCAGTACGCTTGAATTTCCTTCTGTTCTTCTTGATGATTCACTACCTTCTTGGTCATTCGTTTTTCAAACGACCACGTATCTGTGACTTCAAAGCTTTCCACAAAAGAGGATGGTAAAAGTGGAGAATGAGGATCCACACCTTCTACATAACTAAAAACAATTTCCTTCGCAACATAAAAAAGCTGTTCAAAGTATGCTTCTTGCTTTTTTCGAAAATGAGCTTGAGTCGGTTTACCATATGGAATGTTCAATGTATATAGGTCGATATCTTGAATGTATCCTGCGAGCTGTGGTCGACCTGGAAAGTGATCCGCACCCATAGAAGGGACATACAACGTTTCGCCTTCAAAGTGAGCAAGATGCTGCCAGGTAAAGGATTCAACTCCCGTTCTAAGGCCTGCTTGCACTAGAAGATCTTTGATCCTAAATGTTTCATTGATCCATGATTGAAAAAAATCAAACGAAACGATCAGATTCTCTAGTTGATACTGCTGATACTCTTTTAGTTTCCATTCCAATGTTTCCAGTACTATTCGAATCGCTTGTTTTTCACACTGTAAATGAGAAAGAGTTTCCACGTTTGTTTCTTCTATTACCTGTTTTTCGATCCAGTCAGTAAGTGTCAATGCCTCTAATTCTTGAAGCAGTGTCTGCAAATAGGCTGTAAAGGTTTCTTTCGCCTTCCAGCTTCGTTGGTGGATCTGTTCATGTAGATGGTCCACTTGATCAATTTCTGTTTTCCCAGTGCGTCTTACGTTATAGAGAGCTTTTACAAACCTAATTCCCTTAATTTGATAAAAGGATAGAATGTCTGTAAAAAGGGCAATATGTTCGGTCCGATCTTGAGGTGGCATCAACAGATATTTGACCAGCTTGAAGCTAGGTGTTTGTTCAAGCTGAATCAAGGTTGGTTGTGTAATGGGTAGACGTTGTTCCTGCGCTTCTCTTATCCACTGGTCGCGTTCTTCCATGCGAACAACGACACCGGCTTGATCAGCATGCTGTTGAATTTGTTGAGTTAGTCCAGTCCATTGTTCCTTTGAACTCGTTGCCTTTACGACCGAAACGGTTGAAGTGACTTTCGGTGTTGGCTCTACTTTAAACGAGTCGATATCATAACCAATGGACTGTAAGTCAGCTAACGTCTCCTCAACCATATCCAGCTTTTTAAAATTAGGCAGATAAATAGAAACAGGGACATTTGCATGAAATAATCCTTCAAGTAGTTTGAATTGTAATGGAGAAAAATCATAAAATCCTTCTACAACGACTTGAAAAGGCATGTCCTTTTCTGAAAGAAGTAAGCGAGCTGCCAATAAAAGTTTTTGTTCCGGATCAATCATTTTGTGGTCTTCTAGCATCGCTTCATAGGTTGAAAACGTAGGCATGCATGCAGCAAATGATTCTTTTACCGCATCAATGGATAGACCAAGCCTTTTGATCTGACCATAAGTGTCAGCATACGCACGCGCCTTTTCTCTTGGTGAACGGGCATCTTCCTTGCGATTCGACTCTAAAATCCGTTGAAAAAAAAGCGTTCTTTCTTGTTCTGTTAAAGAAAGAAACGCCATGTTATGAACATCAAGTATTGAGCTAGCCAAATCGTCAAACGTGCCAAATGATAAAGGATAATGGGTAGACCGGGCTTTATTTAACCAAGTACTTGATGGCATTAAATATAAAACCGTTGAGTGATTTTCTTTCATTTGGTTGGCATACTGTTTGACTCTTTGCTCACTTCCTATTGCAGATAGGCTTGTTCCATAAACCATTTGTTGTGACATGTAGCTACTCTCCTTTCTTACGTACCATATCCACATGATCAATTTCATCTAAAAGATAGACCTCTGAAATAGGTTCAAACCCAAATGAGCGATAAAAACGATCTAAATAGTACTGAGCTTGAATTTGAATACTGTTTTGCTTGAAATCAACCTCTAGTGTATGAATGGCCTGAGCCATCAGATCTTTTCCATACGAAGAACGACGGAACTCTTTTGTGACAAGCACACGACCGATTGAAGCACGCTCTCGTTTAGCAGAAGGTAAAAAGAGTCTACAATAAGCAGCAAGCTTGTCATCGACATATCCTGCTACATGAATAGCCTCCTGATCATTTCCATCTACTTCTTCATATGCACAGTTTTGCTCAACGACAAATACATCCACTCTTGCTTGAAGAATGGTGTACAGCTCACTAGTTGAAAGCTCTTGAAACAATTTAATTTTCCAGTTCATTTTATCCCTCTTCTTTCTTATCCTTTATGTACTCATTCCAACATTAAATCCGAGTAATAGCACAATGGCAAGCGCAATAAACCATACAAACCAATAAGCAGATGTACCGCTTCGGTTACGCTTTGTTTTTCGTAAGATCACTTCCATTGCATAAATTAAAATCAATGACATAATTCCTTTAATGACGTATGGAATCGGAAAATGGTACGCATAAATAATCGCTATTCCTGACGTAACCTGTCCGATATATAAAAACCAGATCATGAAACGTAGCAGGCGGTTTGCAAATGGCAGCTTCCATTTATATAAAATAAAAAGAACTCCAAATAAGAGCAGCAGCAATCCCCAGCTACCAATGTGAACCTTGTAATAGATTAAAAATGTTTGCGCGTCCAAGTTGGCCTCCTGCTCGTTGGTTGATCAGCAATGACCTTTTGTGCCGATTCATTGGGTAAACGTTTATGATAAAAGTGTATCATATTATAGGAATGATCAGCTAATGCAAAAAGTGGGGTGAACGAATTCGTTATTACAATCCAAAATTGGACAGAGCGTTATTTCACTCCTGGAGAATACTCGCTTGATTCATGAAAAGACAAAAGGCTGATGACTCTATTAAAGAGATATCAGCCTTTTATAAATACCTATTTAATTTAAATCGAAGTGCTCACCGTTTGATTCGTAGATTACCCATTCTGCAACGTTGGTTGCGTAATCGGCAATACGTTCGATGTAACGGGCGATAAAAGCGAGTTGTGTTAATTGTTCAGCTCCGTGTTCACTCGTCTCGTTCTGGAAGAGCCCTTTAATAAACCGTCCAAATTGCGCGTCCACTTTATCATCAAATGCAGCCATTTTTTGGGCTACAATCAGATTCTTTGTTTGGAATGAAATTAACGATTCTTCTAACATTTTTCGAGCATCTAATGCCATTGTAAGAAGCTCATGCTTTTTCTCAAGGTAACTCTCTGCTTCAATACGCTTTGAGACTTTTGCCATATCTACTGTCAGATCGCCAACTCGTTCAAGGTCTCCAGCAATTTTCATCGCGACAATTAAACTTCGCAAATCAGTTGCAACGGGTTGTTGACGTGCAATTAACTGAAACACTTCATTGTTGATTTGCAGCTCATACTTATTAATTTGTTCATCGTATGAAATAACCTTTTTTATTACATCAAGGTCTGAATGCTCAAATGCATGAATCGCCTGATCGAATTGACTTAATACTTCCTTACCTAAATGTGAAATTTGATCTTTGACATTTTCTAAATGCTGATGGAACGAACTACGCAGCATAATCCCCCTCCTTAAACAATAGTACGTGCGTAAAATTATCCAAACTGTCCAGAAATGTATTGTTCTGTTTTTTTGTTATCCGGATTAGTGAAGATCTTGTTTGTATCGCCAATTTCCATTAACTCACCCATATAGAAAAAGGCTGTTTTATCCGAGATCCGTGCCGCTTGCTGCATATTGTGTGTCACGATTACAATCGTGTAGTTTTTTCGAAGTTCATCAATTAATTCTTCTACTTTTGATGTACTAATTGGATCCAAAGCAGAGGTTGGTTCATCCATTAATATGACAGATGGTTTTGTCGCAAGTGCCCGTGCGATACAGAGACGCTGCTGCTGTCCACCTGATAATCCCATACCATTTGTGTGAAGACGATCCTTAACTTCGTCCCACAAAAAGGCATCCTTTAAGCTTTGTTCAACGAGTTCATCAAGAACTTGTTTTTTCTTAATGCCGTGAACTCGTGGTCCGTAGGCGACATTTTCGTAGATCGATTTAGGAAATGGGTTTGGCTTTTGGAAAACCATTCCTACTTTTTTACGTAAATCCACTAAATCTGGCTTACCTGACAGCAGACTATCTCCTTTATATACGATATCACCTGACATCTTTACACTCGGATTCATATTAATCATCAGGTTTAATGTTTTAATAAATGTCGATTTCCCGCACCCAGATGGTCCAATAATCGCTGTAACGTCTGATTCATTAATATCAAATGAAACGTTTTTTAATGCATGATTTGTTCCGTACCACAAATTAAAATCTTTGACATTGTAAACCGTTTGTAATGCCTGTGCTTGTTTCTCCATTGTCATTGTCATGATTTAGTCCCCCTTATCCAAATCGTCCAGAGATATAATCTTCCGTCTGCTTCTCGTCTGGATTAGAGAATAATTTGTCTGTACGGTTGTACTCAATTAACTTTCCATTAAAGAAGAAGGCTGTTTTATCAGATATACGAGATGCTTGCTGCATATTGTGCGTGACAATCACGATCGTATAATCTTTCTTTAATTCAAGAATTAATTCTTCAATTTTGGCCGTTGCAATAGGATCTAATGCTGAGGCCGGTTCATCTAAAAGTAATACATTTGGTTTCATCATTAGTGTACGAGCAATGCATAGGCGTTGTTGCTGTCCACCTGATAATGAAAGAGCTGATTCTTTAAGACGATCTTTGACTTCATCCCATAATGCAGCCTTTTTCAACGAATCCTCTACTCGTTCTTTCCATTCTTTCCGAGGTACGTTATGAAAACGCAAACCATGCGTTAGATTTTCTTGAATCGACTTTGGAAATGGATTTGGACGTTGAAACACCATACCAATTTCTTTACGAAGTGCTACCACATTCACTTCTTTAGAAAGAAGATTTAACCCTTGGTACTCAATTTCTCCTGTATTATGCGAGATCGGAATTAAGTCGTTCATACGATTAATACTACGCAAAAACGTTGATTTCCCACATCCAGAAGGTCCAATTAGTGCTGTAACTGCTTGTTTGTCTATGTCTAAGTTTAGATGCTGAACAGCATGATTTTCCCCGTAATAAATATTTAAATCCTTTACCGTTAAAATTCGATTTGTATCCACAGCGCTTTCTCCACTCGCCATCTCTTGTCTTTCAGCCGTTATAATGGACATGTGAACGCCTCCCCTTATTAGTTTAAAGCTTATTATTTTGAAGCCGTTAATTTCTTATGAAGTCTTTTACCAAACCATCTAGCAAATAGGTTAAACAGTAGGACTGCAATGACAAGAACCGCTGATGCTCCATCTGCAATTTCACGAATGTCTGGTACGAGTCCTTGAGTGTTTACTTTCCAAATATGAACAGCCAAGGTTTCGGCCGGTCTAAAAATATTTAATGGTGATGTTTCACTGAATGGATTAAAGTTCAACCATTCTAAACGTGGTGTTGTTAGTCCAGCTGTGAATAATAACGCAGCCGCTTCACCGAACACACGACCCGATGCTAGGATGACTCCAGTTAGGATTGATGGGAATGCAGCAGGAAGAATGACCGTACGAATTGTATCCCAGTGAGTAATCCCTAACGCAAAGCTCGCTTCCTTTTGGTCACGTGGTACACCAGTAATCGCATCTTCACATACACGAACCATAACAGGAAGGTTGAATACTGTTAGAGCAAGCGCTCCACCAATGATGGTATAACCCCATCCCGTGATGGAAACGAATAATAATAGTCCAAACATCCCAACAACGATGGAAGGTAACGATGCAAGTACCTCAATACATGTTCGTATAAAGTTTGTAATTTTTCCTGGCTTTGCATACTCAGCCATGTAAATTCCTCCACCAATTCCTAGTGGAACGGTGAAAATCATCGTTAAGAATAAGATATAAAATGAATTAAATAGCTGTGGTCCAATTCCCCCACCCGCACGAAATGAGCTCGGTGGATTTGTTAAGAAATCAAATGAAATGACGCCAAAGCCTTTATAAAAGATATAGCCTAATAGTCCAGCAAGGATGGCAATAATAATTCCTGCGATCGCTGTAAATACACCTGTTGCAAGCTTATCAGTCATTTTTGTATTCATTAAAATGACCTCCTAGATGATAAGAATCGAATAATAATGATAAAGATGTACGACATCACAAGTAGGATTAAGCCAAGTGACCACAAGACATTGTTATCAACACTTCCTTGAACTGTGTGCCCCATATTTAACGTGATAATTGTAGTAAGTGTACCTGTTGGATCTGTTAGTGATTCTGCAATCGTACGCGCATTCCCAATAACCATCTGAACAGCTAGTGCTTCCCCAAATGCTCTCGCCATTCCTAAAACAATTGCTGTCAGTAACATTGGCCATGCTGCAGGTAACAGAACTCTGCGGATTGTTTGCCAGCGCGTTGCACCAAGTGCGAGCGAAGATTCTCTTAATCCATTTGGCAATGTCCGTAGTGCGTCCGTCGCAATACTTGTCACAGTCGGTAAAATCATGACAGAAAGAACGATGGTTCCTGCAAGTAGACCGAATCCTTGTCCACCTACATATTGCCTAACAAACGGAACAATCACACTTAAACCAATGAATCCATAAACCACTGATGGAATCCCAACAAGTAGTTCAATAACAGGTTGTAAAATTCGTTTGCCCCAAGAAGGTGCAATTTCAATCATGTAGATAGCAGCCCCAACCCCAAGCGGAGCAGCTACTAAAGCAGATAAAATGGTTACTGCAAATGATCCAAAAATAAACGGGAGTGCACCATAAACCGGTCCACCATTTGCTTCGCTTCGGGTTGGGTTCCAATCAAGGCCTGTTAAAAAGCTGATTGGGTTTACTCCATTCACCACAAATGCCTGAAGCCCCTTAGTCATCAGGAAGAGTGTAATAGATATAGTCGCCAAAATAATAATTGTCGCGCAACCATAAACAATGATTTTCCCTTTGCGCTCAATCTTTTCAGCGTTACGATTGTTTTTCTTTAGTAAACGGTCATGGACAGTTTGTTGCTGTGCCGCCATAACAATGGCCCCCTTGCGATAGATATAGAAGATAAAGGCTGGAGAACACCTGATAGGGGTCTTCTCTCAGCCTATTTAACTTGTTTATTGTACGTCTGTTTGGTTTCCTTCGGCGTCACGCTCAACTTGCATATCCGTTGATGGGATGTATCCAAGCTCAGGAACGATCATTTGTTGAACATCATCGCCCATCATGTATTCAAGGAACGTTTTAGCAAGACCTTCAGGCTCACCATTTGTATAAGAGTGCATATAAGCCCAAACTGGATATTCACCAGTTGTTACATTTTCATCGGTTTGCTCTACGCCATCTAATTTTAATGGAAGAACAGTGTCATCATTATAGTAAGAGAATGCAAGGTATCCAATTGCACCTTCTGTTTCAGAGATGATTTGTTTAACAGTGTTTGAAGAATCCTCTGTAATACCTTCAGCTGGCTCAGCACCATCTAAAGCGTAATTAACAAATGTAGCACGAGTACCAGAAGAATCCGGACGGTTTACTAGAGTGATTTCAACATCTTCTCCACCAAGCTCAGACCAGTTTGTTACTTCACCTGTGAAAATGTCGATAAGTTGTTCAGATGTTACATCTTCAACGCCTACTCCTGGATGAGCAGCAGGTCCCATTCCTACTACAGCGACACGGTGGTCTACTAATTCATCAGCAGGAATTTCTTCTTTTTCTTCAGCAAATACATCAGAGTTTCCAATATCTACAGATCCATCAGCAACTTGGCTAAGACCTTGACCGGATCCACCAGCCTGTACTTGAATGTCAGCACCGGCATTTTCTGCCATAAACTCTTCAGCACCTGCAGCCATTAATGGTTGAATTGCACTTGAACCAGATAAAACTAATTGACCTTCTGCATCTCCGCCAGCTGCTTCATCTTCTTCTTCAGCTGGTTCTGTTTCAGATCCACCTGTAGAATCTGTTCCCGTATCTTCGCTATCATCATTACCTCCACATGCAACAGCAATCACAAGTAATGCAGACAACATCATGAATAAAAGAAGCTTTTTCAATTTCAATGTAACAACCTCCCTATTTTCTCTCCAAATGGTTTACTAGGCGTTAGCCTCTCTTTCAACTGAAGTATAAGCTTGTTCTATTAAGGAGTTATGATCTGAATGTAAAGATTGTGTAAAGAGAAAGAAAGCGCAATCATTTATAAGCGTTTACATAGCCAACATAAAAAAGAAACAAATCCAGTTTTGGATTTGTTTCCGAGGTGTTGCTCTTATGATTGCTGCTCAATTGTTGGACCATATACGCCAGGTACATTAAGCCCAGCTTGACGTAATAGCACTGTCATTTGACCACGATGATGTCCTTGATGGCTTACAAGCATTCGAAGAACAGCACCTTTAGGACTTTGTGCTCCAAAGAAATCAACCATATCAGTAAAGCTTTCATCTGTCCATGTGTTTTCCACTTGATCTAGAAGTGTTTGACTGACTTCATTATACGTATCAACAATCGTTTTCGCTTGATTTGGTACTGCAGAAGAAGGATTGCCTACATTCTCCACACCTGCAATGGAAGCAAAAAATGGGATCGTGGTTGTTAAATGCCAGCCTAACCACCCGAGTGAGCTATGACCTTCAACAATTGCTTGGTCTAATTTCTCGTCTGTAAGTGACTCTAGTACTTGAAGTGTTAATTGTTTCTCACGAGCCCACTCTTCTAAAAAATCAGCTTTAGTTCTAAACATTTCTTATCTCTCCTTATCATTCAACCAGTCTTTACTTGTCTAGTATAGCCAGAATGATGAGCAGAGAAAAGAAAAAGGCCTTTATTTATTGAGCTTTCTTAAAATCAGGATCATTAAATGCGTGCGCAACCCATCCCTCTGGATCAATAAACAGCCGAACAGCTACAACTTGGCGTTCATCTGATAATGTAAAGAAGTGCGGAATGTTAACAGGAACGGAAATGACATCACCAGGTGACAGATTAACATCAAAATACCCTGTTTCGGCACCTTTTATCACAAATGTACCTGAACCTGCAGTAATCGCACGCACCTCATCTTCAGTATGTGTATGCACTTGCTCAAACTTTTTTAAGAGTACATCTAAATCGGGTGTTTGTTCATTTAAGGCAATCACATCCCATTTTTTGTACCCGCGACGTTCTGCAAGAGAACGAATGTCTTCATCAAATATGGAGAGTACTTCTTCCTTATCTTTATCTGTTAGGTGACATTCATTTTGTAATCGTTCTGGAAGTTTTGCTGGATCCCAATATTCATACAATACTTCCTGGCTTTCCAAAAATGCGCGTACCTCAGAATCCTCTTTGATCGTTTGCCCTGTTTGACGAATGTGAATGATAGCCATGTTTTTTCCTCCTATTTGATTACTTGTTTTAATCTTAAATGGTACTCAAACAAAAACTCAAAAGCTTCAAGATGCTTCTTGGCTTCAAATCCATTTTTACCCCATACTGTAATGCCGTGGTTTCGTATAAGAACACCAACCACTCCTGGCCTAATTTCATTTGCAACAGCTTCTGCAAGTAATGGAAGATCCGCATGATTTGGTACGATTGGAATCGTTATCGTTGCATCTTCTTCCCAGAGGTTAAAAGCTTTGATCAGTTCTTGTTGCCCAAATGTGATCTCTCCCTCATCTGCATACAGCTCTGATATCACATTATTGGCAATCGTATGCACGTGGAGCGAACATCCTGCATCTGTTTTTTCATAGATACGTTGATGGAGAATGGTTTCCGCCGAAGGTTTTAATGGTGTATTTTCTACAGGCTGACTAGTCTTATCAACTAGCAAAAAATCCTCACCTGTTCGCTTTCGCTTGTCTCTGCCACTAGCTGTTACAAGAAACTGCAGGGGAAAATGGGACACTTTCACTGAAAGATTTCCACTCGTTCCTGGAAACCAATCCCGTGCAGCCAGTTCATCCTTAATATCCGCTAGTTCTTCCCAATGAGCTGCGTAGGAAAGCTGTGTACCCTTCACTTTGTAACCTCCTCTCGTCTCTCTTCAAATTGATGAATGATTTCGTGAAAGCTTGTAAACGCTGAATGGTTAAGAGACAGTTCGCGACACTTATCTAATAGAAAGGATCCGCAAGCAAAGACTTCATCCGCTTCTTTTGCTGCCTGCAAATCAGTAATTGAATCCCCAATCACAATCTTGTAGTAGGTTTCACTTGGGTAATGTCTTAAAATCGTTGGTTTACAGCAGCCACAATCATTTGAACAAAGCGAGTCACAACGATGTGGCCACGTAATGTGAATGGTTGGTTGATCAAAACGACTTCCGTTGCAGTATAAGCTGTGCGTTATTCCATAAGGCTTAAGGATAGGCTCTACAAAAAAATCAATTCCTCCACTTACAACCTTTAACGGAATGTGATTTTCTCGTACGTATTGAAGAAATGCTGGAAACCCGTCACGAATTTCAGCTTTGTTTAACACAAAATCAATGATCTCTTCCTTATAGCTTGAGGGGATTAATTGAAATAACTGGCCAACCCCTGACCGAATCGAGACTCGCTCAGCTAAAATGTCATCTTTAATTGCTTCCCAGCCAGGCGGGTTCACATGCTGCATGATGGCGATGATGTTATCTTTTGTTGTAATCGTCCCGTCAAAATCACAAAAAATAATCGGTGTTTTTTCAAATCTCTCTTTCATTTCTAATTCCCCCACAAATCAAGTGCTGCCTTCAGTTCTGGTGACTCCTTTGCCGCATCTGTTAAAGATGTGTCCATTACACCTTTAATCGCATCTCTAAATGCTTTTGCTCCGTCTCTTGCACCACCTGGATGTCCGTGGATTCCACCACCCGCATTAATTACACAATCACGGCCAAAGTCATGAATAAGTTTAGGCGTTAATCCTGGATGGATGCCTGCTGATGGAACAGGGAATGCCTTTTTCAGTTGACGCTTTTCTGTCAGTGCATGTGCAATGGCATCTGTTTCTGTTTTATCCAGGGCAACACTTCCATAAGGAGACGGGAATAACACAAGATCTGCTCCGGCCAATCGTAACAGCTTACCGAGTAACACACGGTTTGAAATGCCGTGAAATGGTGAGGCAGTTAGAGCCCCAGATACCGCTGGATGCGCCATAATTGGAACATGGATCTCAGGGTCTTCCGCTAATGCCTGCAATACATCCAACCCATAAGCAAACACATTAAATAATAAAGCTGTGGCTCCCTGGTCCACGGCTTGTTTTGCCTTTTCTTTTAATTCAAATGTTCGTCCAGTGAGATTCACAGCATAGAGCTTTCTTTCTCCTGTCTCTTCATACACTTGGTTTATAATCCTGCTCCCTATCTCTACTCTCTCACTGAAAGGGGTTAAAGAATTATCAAATAAAATCTCGTCATCTTTAACCAAGTCAACCCCACCTAGAAGTTGATCTGTTAATTGCTGACTAAATTCCTGTGTATCCTTACCAATCATCCCTTTAAAAATACTCATTACGAGGGGGCGATCATAGACACTAACAAGTTCTCGTATACCTTCTATGCCAAATGAAGGGCCAGGAAATGACTGCTCTAGCTCCGGAGGCAATTCCATATCAATTAATTTAATTTCTCCATCAAGCGATAACTTTCCAAATACAGTTGCTAGGATCGCCGGAAGGTCACTCGAAAAATTCGCTAGCGGGTAGGCGATTTTGATCCGTCCAATGGTGCGGGTATTCTTAAAGTAGCTTATGGTTTGTTCAGATGATTCTTCTTCGACTACCTCTACCACCTCGCCCTTATGACGCTCCAGCTGCTGTTTTTCAAGTGCGGGTAGATGGGTCCATGAACCAATGGTTAAACCAAGCGCAATGGACTCTGCTTTTTTATGTAAATCATGTTTTTGATCAAATACTCGATACGTAACGGTTATAAAGCTCATAAATAATCTCCTCTCCATACAAACAAAACCGCCCTCTTAAATGAGAAAGAGGACGGTAGCAATCATTTTATCTTGTCCTCTTATCTACCAAGTGATCTTGTGAGAATTAGCACCTTGAGTGGACATAAGTCAAAACAGGTTGCCGGGTATCATCGGGATCTTCCCTCCACCAGCTCTTCATAAGAGTAAAATCAATATTCAGTTTATAATGTTGATAAATATACTAAGGATTATGACAGCGTCCATCTATTCTGTCAATTAGCAAAAATCATTTTATCAGAATCTATTGACAACTGAATTCTTTCCTCGTAATATTTAAACCAATTACTCTGATTGGGAAAATGAAGATAACTCCTAATAATTGAATATGTAACTCTTATCGAGAGCTGGCTGAGGGAATTGGCCCTATGAAGCCCGGCAACCGACCTACTCATTCTCATGTGTGAGAATGAAAACCTTTAAGGTTTTAAGGCACGGTGCTACATCCAACAGACTCAAGTGAGTCTGAAAGATAAGAGGTTGAATCCTAGTGTTCAAGCCTCTTTCTTTCATGAAAGAGGCTTTTTAGATTTTATTTTATAAAGATGGAGGAATTCCTGTGACAACCTTTACTGAACGATATTTCACAATGACAGAGACCGAAGCGATTGAATATGCCAAAACGTTGTCGATATTTCCTGAAGGCTCTGCTATCACATGCGAGGAAATTGGCGACGGAAACTTAAATTATGTCTTCCGATTAGTTGATCCACAAACCTCACAATCCATTATTATTAAGCAAGCTGGCCCTGTTGCCAGAATTTCTGACGAGTTTAAGGTATCCCCTGATCGTAATCGAATTGAACATGATATTTTAAAAATACAAGGAGAATTAGTTCCTGAATTTGTTCCAGAGGTCTATCATTATGACCCTATTATGAATTGTACTGTTATGGAGGATCTCTCAAATTACACCATTCTCAGAAAAGCATTCTTACATAAACAAACGTTTCCGTTGCTAAGTGATCATCTTTCCACATTTCTTGTTCAAACGTTACTTCTAACGTCTGATCTTGTGCTTAATCATAAGGATAAGAAAGAACAGGTAAAAGCGTTCATTAATCCTGAGCTTTGTGAGATCACAGAAGATTTAGTGTATACAGAACCATTTTACGACTGCCATCGAAATGAAGTGTTTAGCGAGACGCTTCCTTATGTCCAAGAAGAGTTTTGGGGGGACGAACAATTAGCGCTAGAAACCGCTAAGCTTAAGTTTCAATTTCTAACAAAGGCACAGTCTCTCATCCATGGAGATTTCCACACTGGATCAATCTTTGTAACGGAACATCAAACAAAAGTGATTGATGCCGAATTTGCGTTTTACGGACCAGCAGGTTATGACATCGGTAATATCATCGCTAATTTAATCTTTGCTTATGTCAATGGTGAAGAAACGATTGAAGATCCGATCGAACGTGAATCGTATACGTCGTATTTACTTACCACGATACGAGAACTTGTTGACCAGTTTAAAGAGAAATTCACATATGCATTTTATGATCAAGTCACAGAACGGGTCGCTGAATATCCCGGGTTCTTAGAATACTATTTGGAGGAATTACTCACCGACACAGCAGCTGTTGTAGGTCTTGAGCTTTCACGCAGAGTCATTGGGCTTGCACCCGTAGAAGATCTGACAAGTATAACGGATCCAACGAAACGAGCATCTGCTGAGATTGCTTGCTTAAAGGCAGCAAAAGTGTTTATTTTAAACAGACAGGATTTCTTTCATGGAGAAGATTTCACTCGCGTCATTAGCGAATATGTGTAAGGAGAGAGAATAATGAAGCAACTTGTTGATGTCATTCAATCCGTTTATCTGTCTGAGGATGAAGGGTCATTGGTGATTTTAGATCAAACCCTCCTCCCAGGTCAAAAGGTATATGCGGAACTAAAAAATCCTCAGGACGTTTGGGATGCTATTGTTCAGCTTAAGGTGCGGGGTGCACCTGCCATTGGGATTGCCGCAGCTTATGGGGTGTATCTAGCGGTGAAACACAGTTCTACTAAAACACTGGATGAGGTAAGACGTACGTTCTCTGATAATAAAATGTATCTTGGCTCCTCCCGTCCCACTGCCGTGAATTTGTTTTGGGCCCTGGACCGGATGGAAGCTCGATTTGAACAATTAGTTAGTCATTCAGATGGAATGCAGTCGATCACTTCTGGTTTACTGGAAGAAGCAAAAGCAATTCAACTTGAGGATGAGGAAGTATGTGAAGCCATTGGTGAATATGCCCTTACACTTCTTGAACCTGGGTACGGGATCTTAACCCATTGTAATGCCGGAACAATCGCAACAGCTAAGTACGGGACAGCACTTGCTCCGATCTATCTCGGTCAGCAAAAAGGCTATGAATTTAAAGTATTTGCCGATGAAACACGTCCCCTGCTTCAAGGCGCTCGGTTAACCGCTTGGGAGCTGTCAGAAGCAAATATTGATGTGACGCTCATCTGTGATAACATGGCCTCCATCGTCATGAGTGAGGGCAAGATTCAAGCGGTTCTTGTTGGCTGCGACCGAGTTGCTGCAAACGGAGATACAGCTAACAAAATTGGGACATCTGGTGTTGCTATCCTTGCAAAACATTACGGCATCCCTTTTTATGTGTGTGCACCTACGTCAACGATTGATTTTGAATGCCAAACGGGTCAAAACATTGTCATAGAGGAACGCTCGGCTGAAGAAATTACGTCAAAGTGGTATACTGAACCTATGGCACCTGCTAATGTGAAAACGTACAATCCTGCTTTTGATGTGACCGATCATTCTTTAATTACAGCAATCGTAACGGAGAAAGGGATTTTCAAGGCAGATCAACTACATGAATTACACGAACAATAAGGGTGAGCCAGTCTCACCTTTTTTATTTTTGATTAGAAATGAGGAACGTTCCAAATGAAAAAACATGTCATTATCGGTGCAGGCATCCTTGGTGCATCCACTGCCTATCACCTTGCACGGCTTGGGGAAAATGTGACGATCATAGACCGTGAGGAACCGGGGCAAGCCACTCAGGCCGCCGCCGGAATTATTTGCCCATGGATCTCTCAGAGACGAAATAAAGCCTGGTACTCATTAGTAAAAGCAGGAGCCGCCTACTACCCTCACTTGATTCATACACTAGAACAAGATGGTGAAACGAATACTGGATATGCAAAGGTCGGAGCGATTAGTTTACATTCTGAACCCAAAAAGCTTGATGATCTCATCAGACGAGCTGAAAAACGAAAGATTGATGCACCGGAAATGGGTAACATTACTCGACTAACAGCCAATGAGGTTCAAGCTCTATTCCCACCTTTAATAGATGGTATTGAAGGTGTTCATGTTAGTGGAGCTGCACGCGTAGATGGTGGTGCGCTAAAAGATGCATTAGTGCGAGCTGCTATCGGGCACGGGGCAACGTATATTTCTGGAGATGCTACCTTAAGAAAACGCGATAACGATCAAGTCACCGTCCAAGTGAATAACATGGCTTATGACCCTGACACACTGATTGTGACGGCCGGCGCTTGGGCAGATGAATTGTTAGCTCCACTTGGAATCAACTTTGAGGTCAAGGCTCAAAAAGCGCAAATCCTTCACCTTGAAACGCAATCTAAAGGGACAGGTGATTGGCCCGTTGTGATGCCACAAGGAGATCAATACCTTTTAGCTTTTCCAAATGGACGAGTGGTTGCAGGTGCCACACATGAAGACGATGTTGGCTTTGATCAACGCGTGACAGCCGCTGGTGCCTCAGAATTACTAACAAAAGCTCTTCACAATGCACCTGGATTAGCAGATGCAACCGTCCAAACCATTAAAGTAGGATTTAGACCGTTTACTCCGAATTTCCTTCCAGTTATCGGGAGAGTTCCAGGTCTACCATCTATACTTGTCGCAAACGGTTTAGGAGCATCTGGTTTAACAATGGGACCATATATTGGAGCAGAGTTGGCTAAATTAGCTTTAGATGAGGAAACTACAATTGATTTGGAAAGCTATGATTTAGAGAATGCTCTATCCATAAAATAAAGTGTAAATCGTTTGGGTTTCCAAGCGATTTATTTTTTTGTAACCTCCCTCTCCATACTTTAAAAATATAATATTAGAACCTATTCAGAACGACAGATTTTCTGACGATAGATGGAGTATGGAGGGATTTACATTTGAAAAAGAAAACAAGATTGTTACAGCGCATCTCAGTTAAACTTACTCTGTTTATTGTAGCTTCTTTAATTGTTTCTACAGCACTAACAGCAGGAATGGGTTATTTATTTGCCAAAGAGCAATTAACGAGTTCTGGCAAATTAGACATTCAACATTCTGTTGATGCCGCCCTGTTATTACTAGAATCGTTACAGTTAGATGTGGAAGCGGGTACATTAACACTTGATGAAGCACAGGAACGTGCACGAGTCCTAATCTCCGGTCCGAAAACAGATTCCGGCTATGATATCAGCCAAGCGAACGTTTCGTACAAGGTTGATGGCTACATGGTCGCTTATTTAGAAGATTATACAGTGCAGCTTCATCCTACTTCTACAATTGGAGACATACCGAGCGATACCACCGTTCAAGAAATGCTTGTTGCTTCAGCGACGAAAGAAGCAGCAGAAAACCGTTATACAGAATATGAGCGTACACAGGAAAACGGAGAATTAATAGATAAAATTGCCTATATGACTTACTTTGAGCCATGGGATTGGCACATTGGCATGACAGCGACTACAAGTGAATTTTATGAAGAGGTAGATGCATTTGGCATCTTCATGATTTCGGTAATCAGTATAATATCCGTGGTCGTTATTATCCTAACGTACTTTGTGATTCGCAAAAAAGTCCGTACATTAGGACAAGTTGCTACTGTGGCAAATCAAATTTCCGAGGGCAACCTTCGAGTGAATGAATTGCCAACCGGACCTGACGAAATTGGACAATTAGGACATGCATTTAATTCAATGTCTAAGCAACTACGAAATTTAATTTCTAGCTTACAGGAAAAAGGATCAAATGTACTTGATCAAGCAACGGACCTTTCTGCTATTTCTGAAGAAACATCAGCTAGCAGTGAAGAAATTGTACGAGCCATTGATGAAATTCGCTCAGGTACTCAAGAACAAGCGACACACTTAGAGCAAACAACAAATCAAACAAGCGATTTAAATCAATCTGTTCTTGCTATGAATGAGCAAAAAGATTCGATGAACCATGCTACCCAGCGTTCAAGTCAAGCAGTAGCAAAAGGGAAAGAAATCATTTCAACATTAGAAAGATCAAATCAAGCCTCTTTAGATGCTTCGGATCGTATCAGTGTTGGAATTACGAATCTCTATTTAAAAATACAAGATATTTCAAGTATTACATCCGTTATTACTAGCATTGCAGAGCAAACCAACCTCCTAGCTTTAAATGCAAGTATTGAAGCTGCTCGTGCCGGAGAACAAGGTCGTGGATTTGCCGTTGTTGCAAGTGAAGTAAGAAAACTCGCAGAGCAAGCAAATATTCGCACAAATGAGATTACACAAATGATCGAAAGTATTGAGAAAGAAACAGAGAAAACCGTATTATTAATGGGTGAAACAGGCACGTATTCAACAGAGCTGAGTAAGGCTGTTAAACAGACTTCCAATGAATTTATAGAAATTGATACAGCTATATCTACTATCGCTACGACGATAAAACAACTAGAATCTGAATTAACCCATGTTACAACTTCTACCGATACGATTCAAGAAGCTATTGAACATGCCTCAAGTGTATCAGAGGAAACCGCCGCTTCTGTTGAAGAGATGTCAGCATCCTTAGAAGAACAAGGAAATGCCATTCAAAATGTAGCAAAAACGGCTGAAAGTCTAACTGGATTAAACCAACAACTACAAGAGGACTTATCTTATTATCGTGATGATGAATAAACAGTAATACATCTGTGTCGAGGGTACTCTCTCTCGTTTGAAGAAACACAAAGGCCAATGGTTCTGTCACAGAACCATTGGCCTTTAAATGTTCAGTTACATCTCAATTCATCTTACTCATAGTTAAGTAGTCTTTTAACTTTCGCATATCATCTTCTATGGCAGCTTTTAGCTTTTGATTGTAGAAGATGGATGCTGGGTGGAAGGTTGGAAAGATGGTGTAGGTTTTATCAGTTGGGATGTATCGATTGCTGTGCAACGAATCTAGCTTCAGAATCTTTGCTTGAAAAGGGGTTCCATGAACGTCCGTTAAACGCTCCTTCATTCCGGTCACTCTTCTAAACGCAACTCCTCCTAATGTGACAATTATCTTAGGATCTACTTCCTCTATTTGAGCGTCTAGTAAGGGCGCATGAGCCAAGATTTCTGCTTGATTCGGCGTACGATTTCCACGCTGGTCGATTGGTTTTTCATACCCCGGCTTTGACTTTTGATAAGGGCGGCTGCGTATCACACTTGTAATATAAACGTCTTCTCTTGTTAAATCTAACCAGGTAAAGTAGTCATCCATCACTTGTCCCGCTTTTCCAATAAACGGTCTATTCTCGATGACTTCTTGTCGTCCCGGGGCTTCCCCTACAAGCATGATCTCTGCATCTTCTTTGCCTGCTCCCATTAAGAACCCGGTACAAGCATAGGGCTGCATCCGTTCTTTACAGATTTGGATTAATTCGTTTGTTACTTTTCTCTCTTTAGTCAATTCTTCTCCCCCTCCTAAAAAACAAATACCACCTAGCATAGGTGGCACATGGTTCTATCTGAATGGTTCGTATATCTTCCTTATATCTTACAATGATCTTGTTGTTCTCGAAGCCTGGCTCGTTCAATGATTAAAATAATTTGAGTGATGGAGCGTTTGCGTAATCGCTCATCATCTGATTGGATCACACTTTTTTGTAAGCGCTTAACATTAGCAGTTTCAGCATCATTTAAAAAATCCAGGTGTCCCACCTGTAAGCTCCTCCCTGCTTTTAACTTCCATTTATTCTATTCTAGTATAACCGATTGCGAGACTAAAAAAAAGAAAGGAAAGCAATTTGTCTAATTAAAACAAAAGAACTTTCCTTCCTAGTATAGCCTTCCAACATCCAATATAAACCTATTGCTGTTCGCGAGTATAGACTGTTTGTCCATTAATTAACGTTTGTTCTACTTTAGTCATAAGCTGAAACGGCGAATCGCTCCAAATAACCACATCCGCATCGAGTCCCTCTTTTAGTGAACCAACTTGATCTGCAAGTCCAATGTGGACTGCCGCTTGACTAGTAATCGCCTTCAATGCCGTTTCTTCTGATAATCCATGATTTACAGCCGTTTTAACTGTAGTTAACAGATGATCAATCGTTACAACAGGATGATCCGTAGTCATTGCAAACGGAATGTTACGTTTCTCGAACAGAACCATTGTATCCCATGCTTTGTTCGCAAGCTCTTGTTTTGATTTTGCAGACATTGTTGGACCCACAGCAATCGGGACAGGGTTGTTTGCTAGATGATCCACAATTAAATGGCCCTCTGTACAATGCTCAATCGTGACATTAATGTTAAACTCATTCTTAATGCGTAGTACAGTTGCAATATCATCCGCACGGTGCGCGTGAACTCTAAGTGGAATCTCTTTGCGAATGACCTTTGCAAGCTGCTCCAGGCCAAGATCGCGGGATGTAGCTGTACCCTTTTCAAGCGACTTTTGATAATCCTCTGCTCGCATTAATTCTTTCCGTAATAGACCCGCTACGCCCATACGTGTAACGGCAGACTTTCCTTTTGAACCATGAACTTTCTTTGGATTTTCACCTAATGCGGCTTTCATACCGGAAGGACTCTTAATAATCATCTCATCCACAACATGTCCAATTGTTTTAACAGCTACGATCTCACCACCAATGACGTTTGCGCTCCCGGGTAAAATCTGTACAGTTGTTACACCATTCTTCCTTGCTTCTACAAATCCTTTATCCTGTGGACTGATGCCATCAAGTGAGCGGACGTATGGTGTTGATGCATCTGAAGTTTCATTAAAATCATGTCCTTCAATACCCAGACCTTCAGGATGCACGCCTAAATGGGTATGCACATCAATCAAACCCGGTGTTACATATTTCCCTGATAAATCAATGATTTCCGCTTCAGAAGGTATCTTTACGTCACGACCTATTGCCTTGATCTTTTCTCCTTCGATGATAAGCTGTGCTTTTTCTATGGTTTCAAATCCTGTCCATACCGTTGCGTTAATGTAAGCTTTCATTTTGACACACCTTTCGATTCATCTTTCTTCTATTCTTTACTTCGTGTTACGAAGGATAAGGTTAATTTTAGACTGACTCTCTTCTGAAAGTCAGTCTAATAGATTTACTTTTGATCCATATATCTTTGTAATTCGTTCATCACTTTCTCAGCGCCTTCAGGACTAAGAATAATGTGTCCATCTGCTAGAGAAATGTTGTCATCTGAGCTTTCTCCAGTGACCATGCACGCACGGTACGGCTGATATTTCTCAAGAATGATTTGCTCTCCATCAACTAAGATCGCTAGAGGCGTCTTGATTTCAATTTCAAGCATATTTCTTAATTCTTTTGGTATAACGATTCTTCCAAGTTGGTCTAGTTTACGAACAATACCTGTTGACTTCATGTTAAATCACGACTCCTTCTATTCAATCTTACTCCGCATTCTTTGTTGCTACAATTGAGGGACGATTCCAGAAAAACGGAAGTGACTGACAACTCATTGTATGCCCTTTTATTTTATATCACATCAAAGTCTTTTAACAGAGAAATTGGTAAAATACTCTTTTAACACTCGAATGGTAATAGGTATATTCCATTTTTTTCTTATTCATAAAGTGAATTTCTAATATGTACCGTGGAATTGTAAAGTGATCAGACTTTTGACATAGCGTGATATACATACGCTCATCACAACAAAAAAAGCTCTATCACCTAAGTGAGAGAGCTTTTTTCATTAAGATGCAGGATATACACTAACTTGCTTACGATCACGACCAACACGTTCGAATTTCACAACGCCGTCCACTTTCGCAAAAAGAGTGTCATCTCCACCTTTTCCAACATTCGTTCCAGGATAGATACGAGTACCACGCTGGCGAACAAGGATGCTTCCGCCTGTTACAGACTGACCATCTGCACGCTTTGTACCAAGACGTTTAGACTGAGAGTCACGACCGTTCTTTGTACTACCTACCCCTTTTTTGGATGCGAAAAATTGTAGATTCATTTTCAACATGAAAATTCACCTCCTGTCTGTTATGGATATGAATGCTTCATATTCTTCTTCCATTGATTTAAGTGATAAGACCATTCCTTCAAGAAGAAGCTGCACATCTCTATGCTGTGCTTCTGTTAAAGAGTCTGGCACTGTACAACTTAAATACCCTCCATCGTCTTCCATCTGAACAATAAGCTCTGTTTGGCATAATACCTGAACAGCGTTTACTGCGCCAATGGACACGGCAGAAGCTCCAGCACAGACCAAATCATGACCATAAGGACCTGATTCAGCATGTCCCGACATTGAAAAAGATGCAATGCGACCTGTTGTAAGTCGATTTATACGAACTTTAATCATATCAAACCTTACACATTAATAGCGTCGATCACTACTTTAGTGTATGGCTGACGATGACCTTGCTTACGACGGTAGTTTTTCTTAGCTTTCATTTTGTAAACGATGATTTTTTTGTCACGGCCGTGTTTTTCAACTTTACCAGTAACAGTAGCACCTTCTACTAATGGAGCTCCAACTTTTGTTTCATCTCCACTAACGAAAAGAACTTTATCAAACGTTACCACTTCGTCAACATCAGCAAAAAGCTTTTCGATGTAGATCGTGTCTCCAGCTTGAACCTTTAACTGTTTTCCACCTGTTTCAATAATTGCGTACATATCTGCACCTCCTTATATACTCAGACTCGCCATTTCAGGTAAAAAGACAACGTCTTTTTTTAAAAACCTGTTCCGCGCGGTTGTAGTTCTTTGGGTGCAACCAAATCACTAACATGTTTCATCATATCACAATCAAAAATATGAAGTCAATAAAATTCCGCACGTCTTTACTGGTTTAATACGTGCTTATAAGACGCTGTGCTTCCGCTTTTTCGCCTACATATTGAATCGCATACGAATGAGTGTGTGAATGAGTTGGATGAACGGTAAACAGCTCAAACCCTAGGGTTTGCTCTAGGCGAGTTTTATGTTCGCCTCCTTCTCCAAACAGAATAGGCCGAACGTGCCTTGGTAATTCAATGACTACGGCTTCTGCCTGATCACGATACTCCCAAAGCTCTCTTTCAATTTTAAAGGCCAATGATTCCGTTGAAAGAAGATAGCCTGTCCCTCTGCACACCGAACACTCTGTTTGTAGACTTTTTTGCAGACTTTCCTTTACTTTCTTTCGAGTAACTTCCATCAGACCAAGCTTGGTTAAGCCTCGTACACTTGTTTGAGTCCGATCTTTTCTGAGGGTCGTTTCAAGAGCCTTTGTAAGCTTTGCTTTATGTGCTTCGTTTCTAAGATCAATAAAATCTATAAGGATGATTCCTCCGAGATCACGGAGACGCATTTGCCTACAAATCTCATCTACCGCTTCTATATTCACCTTTAATACAGTGTCCTCAAGCTTTGTTTTCCCAGTGAATTTACCTGTATTCACGTCGATCACAGTCATTGCTTCCGTTTGATCAAACACTAAAAAGGCTCCGCTTTTTAACCAAATTTGACGTCTCGTAGCAAGGTCCAGCTGCCGATCAATTCCAAATGCTGAAAAGATATTTTTCTGGTCACGATATAATGTTGTCTCAACAGAGAGCTGCATAAATGCAAGAAACTGATCAATCCGTTTTTTACCGGCTAGATCATCTACAACTATTTCAGTTATACCACTCGATGCATAATCCTTTATTGTTTGATCAATAAAGCCCGGTGCAGGTAAAATCAGTGCAGGTACTCGTTTCGACTTAGCATCCTGCACTGCCTGCTGCCATTCTTCTCGCAATCCATTTAATTCAGCAAGAAGCGTTGATTCGGTTTGAGCTTCGGCAGCCGTACGTAGAATTAAGCCCTCTGGGTGGCTAATCCACTGCTCAGCCTTTAAACGCCATTGCTCTCTACTTTCTGATGTCTTAAATTTCTTAGACACTGCAATATACTCACTATGAGGCAAATACACCAAGTGGTGACCTGGCACTGTCACGACATTAGTTACCCGACACCCTTTCGTTCCGATCTCTTCTTTTGTGACCTGTACAATGAGTTCTTCTCCTTGGTGAACATAGTGAGAAATGCTTTTATGCTTCTTTGTCTCACTGTCCTCCTGACTACAGTAAAATGATAAGAGATCATCCCGATATAGAAACGCATTTTTCTCACGACCAATATTTACAAAAGCTGCTTGCATACCGGGAAGAACCTTCTCCACTCTTGCTTTATAAATCGCACCCACAATTCGCTGTTGATGCGGCTGCTCGATCATTAAATTAACAACCTGTTCATTTTCAATTACAGCAGCTCTTTTTTCACGTGTCGCTGCATTAATGACTAGCTTACCCACTAAGAAGACACTCCCTCTAATTCCCTATCTAGACCTATTGTACCTTAACTTGAATGGAATTTATACGTGGAGGGATTGTTGTGAGTGTGCGTAATGGTTCTGTCAGCTTACGGTTAAATAACGCCTGTAAAACGAGTGACTCTGACACCTGCTGCTTTTCTTCTTCCAATCTGAATTCATGGCGATAGCCTCGTCTTAGTAGTCGTACAGCTTCTCGAACAGGAAGATCTGATGAAACGAAAAGAACAAGAGATTTGTCCTTTTTATTTGGCAGGTGGTTCCGCTCTGTTAAAAACCGCATAAAGCGATAGTGCCTTTGCTTCCACTCAAGATAGTTGTTAATGACTAAGAACATCAAGACAAGAATCATATTTAAATGAAATGGAAGAACAAGTGTGCATAGTGCGACAATTACCAGAACAGACACCGAGCTTATCATGGAAGCAAGGTGCGCTTTTTTATAAGGCCAACGCTCCATAAACCATAACTGAACTAGCTTCCCCCCATCCAAAGGAAGGATTGGAAGAAGATTAAAACTAAGAATGACCAAGTTGTGCCACACAAATAATCCATGCCAATAAGGGGACCAGGTCTCTGTCTGAACAAGTAGAAAAGAGAGGCCAATCATCCAAAGATGTTGAACCGGGCCAGACAGGACAACGATCAATTCCTCTTTAATTGGCTTGTTCCCACTTTCTTCGACTTCTAGAACTCCTCCAAACGGAAGGAGTTCAATCTTACGCAGCTTCCATTTATAATGAATTGCAGCTCCCGCATGTCCTAATTCGTGAATAAATACAATCAAAAATAGCAAGATCGCTTCGCGAAAATATCCGGTAAGCAATCCGATGGCAAGGACAATCCAAAAAAAAGGATTAATTCGAACAATTGAAAGTAGGTTCCAAACGTTAATCAAACGAAATCACTTCATTTGGGTTAATATATTCTTCGCCTTTTTTAAGTGCGAAATAATAGATCCCTTTATCTCCTTCACTGTTTGACACTGTACCTAACTGGCTCCCCGCTTGAATATGATCATATATGTTCACCGTAATTTCATTTAGCATGCCATAGGTTGATTCGGTTCCATCATAGTGCTGAAGAATAACTGTTTTACCAGTGTCTTCTTTATCCGTGACATCTGTTACATACCCTCCTGTTGCTGCGCGAACATCAATCCCCTCACCCGTTTCAATCATTACCCCACGTCCGTTCTGATCAAAGTTTTCACGAACAGTTCCAGATGCAGGTACCGCATAAGGTGTGACCTTAACTGGTGGTTCTTTCACTTGAGTAGGTTCTTGTTCAGTAGACGGTAGCAGTGTGATAGGTCGTCCAAAATTTGATTCATACCAATTGCTAATAGCAGCAAATTGAAACTCCTGCTCAAATGTGTGAGTAACCGCCTTTTTGATTGGACTTAAGCTGGCTTGTTCATTCTGATAAATTATGAGTAACCCTACAAACACTAACGTGCAAAAAAACGTGCGTAAAAGAAATGTACTTGATGAAAACACTGTTTTTGGTGGTGGTTGTTCGTTTTCTGCTCTAACAGGCAAGCTTTCTTTTACTTTTGTTTCAGTTGGTCGTATTCTTGTAAAAGAAGTTGGTCCCTTTTGATTGTTCCGATTTGCTTTGCGTTTTGCTTCCATCCGTTTACGAATGTGCTGTAGCTCTTTAGACACTATGCCACGCTCCTTATCCTTGCAAATATGCTTGTTCTCTACTTTATGATTGTGGATGCAGGAGTATGTCCATTCGCTCTAGATGAAGACGGTTGATTAAGAAGAAGATCGGGAAGAGAAGGATGATGACACTAAAAAAGGAGTGAGATTCATGAATAAAAGACAGCTCGGCTCTTCTGATTTAAAGATAAGTGAATTAGGTCTTGGAGGAATGTCTTTAGGAACAGACGTAGAAAAAGCCAAATCCATTGTAGATGAAGCCATTGATCGGGGTGTGAATTATATCGATACCGCTGATTTATATGATCAAGGTGAAAACGAAGAAATCATTGGACAAGCGATTAAGTCTCGTCGAAAAGACATCATTCTAGCCACAAAAGGCGGTAATCGCTTTGAAAAAGGAAAAGAAGGCTGGGAATGGGATCCTTCTAAAAAACATATCCAACAAGCAGTAAAGGATAGCTTACGCCGGTTACAAACGGATTATATTGATCTCTATCAACTTCATGGCGGCACCATTGATGACCCCATTGATGAAACAATTGAGGCGTTTGAAGGATTAAAACAAGAAGGCGTTATACGTGAATATGGGATTTCATCCATACGCCCGAATGTCATTCGCGAATATCTTAAAAAGTCTTCTATTGTTAGTATTATGATGCAGTACAGCTTACTTGATCGTCGACCAGAAGAGTGGTTTGACCTATTGTCAAAGCATCAAGTCAGTGTGGTGACAAGAGGTTCCATTGCCAAAGGAATTTTAAGTAAACGACCATTACATGAAAACAAATCTCTATCAGAAAAGGGATACTTAACCTACTCCACCAGTGAGCTTGAAACACTGCAGCAGGAGCTTAAGGAACGCTTCGGAAGCGATCGCTCTCTTGTAGATGTGGCTTTCCATTATAACTTAGCACACACTCCAGTTGCGTCTGTGATTGCAGGAGCAAGCAGCCAGGAACAAGTTCGCGATCAAATCCAAGCCGTTCAAACAGCTCCTCTAACAGTCGAAGAAATCACTTGGCTTAAGTCCGTTACAAAAGCCGATTTGTATGAGCAGCATCGTTATTAGAATAGAGCTTAGGACACAACTCAAAACGAATTGAAAAATGGCGAATGATTCAATGATCGAATCATTCGCCATTACTGTTTTTTCTCGAGACTCTCTATGAAATAGTACGTGGTGAAGACTTTGTAGCGGTGGTTTTCCGCGGATAGACTGAGGCCTTAACCTGCAGGTGGGAGCGTTTCTCCTGCAGCGGATGTATGGCTATGTTCATGTTTTCTTAAGTACTATACAGCTATGGCCCAGGTTTTATCACTGACCGTCAGCGATTTCCCTGACCACACTTTTAAGTTCTGGGACAATGATCTTTTCCATGCCTAGTTTAACGGCAGCTGTTGTGCCTGGTAAGGAGAAGATGGCCTTTCCGTCTCTGACACCTGCAATGGCTCGGCTTGTGATCGCAGCTGTTCCGATTTCTTCACTAAAGCTAATATACCTGAAAATCTCTCCAAACCCTGGCATTTCCTTATCAAGACTATCTCTTACAGCTTCGTATGTTGTATCCTCTATTGCAATTCCAGTGCCTCCACTAATTAATACAACATCCACGTCCGCTCGTGTAGCCGCTACTTTTAGCCATCTTTGAATACTACTATAATCATCTTTACAAATCTGATACTCCGTTACAGCATGTCCTACTTGTTCTAATTGTGCTCTCATCTCTTTACCATTTAAATCGGTTTCATAGGTTCTTGTTGAAGAAACCGTCAAAATCATACATCTCACTACAAGTTTCGATTGAATCACAGTGAAGTGACCTCCTTTAATTGACAGTCTGTCTAGTTTTCTATTATGATTACACAGTGTATAGTTTGTTCGGATACAAGCTGAAATGGAGGAGAATGAATGAACAGGCAAAAGCGATCGTCCAAACCAAATTTTTTATCACTAGCCCGTTCCTTCTCATCTACCAGCGAACGAACAGCTATAGCGAATACAACGATTGAATGTAGTAAACAAATCTACTCTCTTATCCAAGAGGGAAAGATTCAAGAAGAAGAGCTTTGTCATTCTGCAAGAGTCGCTGGTACATTAGCTGCCAAAAATGCAGGACAGTTTATTCCGTACTGTCACTCGCAAACGGCGGATACTCTTCGAATTGAATTCACATGGGATAATCATACTTTGTCGATTCAATCCTTTGTTCAAGCAAAAACATCAACCTCACTTGACACCCTTGCGATGATTGCCGTTTCCACGGCAGCCCTTACAATCTTCGATGTGTGCAAGGAGTTTGATAAAGGCATGGTCATTGGACCTACTTATCTATCTCGTAAAAGCGATGATTCTAAATAATCTCATACAAAACAGCCAGCAGTGATTACTGCTGGCTTAATACATGCAATTAAGCACCTAATATTTTTAAGGATTCACGATTGAAGGCTGGAATGTCATCAGGTGTGCGGCTTGTCACTAGGTTGCCACCACATACAACGACTTCTTCATCCTTCACAGTTGCTCCAGCATTCTCAAGGTCTTTTAAGATTGATGTGAAGCCAGTAACTGTACGTCCTTTTAGAACGTCTGCATTCACTAATAACTGTGGACCATGGCAAATAGCAAAGATTGGCTTACCAGCATCTGCAAACTCTTTTGTGAAAGCAACAAAACGTTCATCAGCACGCAAGATATCAGGAGAAAAGCCTCCTGGTAGAAGAAGCGCATCAAAATCTTGTGGGCTCACTTCAGTAATTGCTTTATCAATCGTTACAGTTTCATCGCCTTGCTTCCCAGTAACTGTTTTTCCACTTTCATTCTCAATTGTTGTAATAGTATGTCCAGCTTCTTTATATGCTTTTACCGGATCAGTGTATTCAACATCCTCAAAGTAATCTGTAATAAGAACTGCTATGTTTTTACCCATCTCTATCACTCCTATTTCTGTTGTTACTAGAAGTGTACCCGGTGCACATAGAGCTAAACTTAAGAATTGACTACAAATAATATTCTTAATTAACTGATATCTATATCATAAATAAAAGAGGCAACCCTTGCTTTAGGTACAAGGGTTGCCTCTTATTTTATTATCGGACTCTAAAAAAGTTCTTTATTTTGGCTAGCATGCCTTTTTGCTCATCAAATGATTGAAGCGGAACGTTCTCCCCTAAAATACGTCTAGCAATGTTACGATAAGCAATGGATGCCTTACTTCCATTATGTAATGCAATTGGTTCGCCTTTATTTGAATACTTGATGACTTCATCATCATCAATGACAATTCCAATTAGCTCGATTGCAAGAATGGCTGCAATTTCATCAACGTCCATCATTTCACCATTTTGCATCATATGCCCTCGAATGCGGTTAACAACAAGTCTTGGCGCCTCAATATCCTCTTTCTCAAGCAATCCAATAATTCTGTCCGCGTCACGCACTGCAGAACGTTCAGGTGTGGTTACAACGATTGCACGATCTGCACCGGAGATGGCATTTTTAAAGCCTTGCTCAATCCCCGCTGGACAATCAATAATGACATAATCGTATTCCTGCTTAAGCTCTTCAATAATCGTTTGCATTTGCGCCGGATCAACAGATGTTTTATCTTTTGTTTGAGCGGCTGGCAATAAAAATAAGCACTCAAAACGTTTATCTTTAATTAACGCTTGCTTTAAACGGCAACGTCCTTCCACAACATCTACTAAATCATAGATAATACGATTCTCAAGACCCATGACAACATCGAGATTACGCAAGCCGATATCTGTATCCACCAGACAGACTTTTTTATTTTGTAAGGCCAATGCGGTACCAACGTTTGCGGATGTGGTTGTTTTTCCTACTCCGCCTTTTCCGCTTGTAATAACAATCGCTTCTCCCACATGTATTCCCCTTTCTCTATAGATCCCTTTACTCCTCGATCAGTTGACTCGTATTAGACGTCAGTTCTGGTCGAACATGTGCTAGCCTCTGTACACGTTCAAGTACAAACTCTGAGGTAGCATCTTTTAAAAATGCGGTTTCCATAAATGTATCTTCATGGTCAATGTCAGCAAAGCTGTAGATTTCAGAAGCAATACGTAGTTGAACAGGTGCCATTAACGACGCAGTTATGACTGACTGACGATTCCCTTCATACCCCGCATGAGCAATTCCCTTTAACGCTCCTAGAACATGGATACTGCCTGTTGCCATCAGTGTTCCGCCCGGATTAATATCACCAACTAGAAGCACATCTCCACGTACCTTTAACACTTGTCCTGAACGAACAATACGCGTAAGTGTTAAAAACTGACTCTCTTGTTGTCGTCTTTCTGCTTCTTCAATGGATATAACCGTAGACTCAATGGCTTCAATTGTTAAACCCCGATCTTCTGTAATGACACTTCTCAGTTCTGCTTCCGACTCGTCGGATAAATACCTGCGACCAACATCTACGCGTACACTTACACCAGGACCTTCTTTTTGCTGGTAGTAATTTGAATTGAGCTTTTCCTTCAATTCTTCAAGTAAACGATCATATGCACAATGCTCGTCCAGTAAAAAGACAAGACCATCCTTAGTACCTTTGATCGTCACGAATTGTTTTTTTTGCGTCACCTTCTATTCACCTCAGACACTCTCGTTGCAAACGATGTTCAGATTTTGACTGTTTTAATCGAATTGTGCTCAGAACCCCTCACTACATTCGCCATCGTCTATGAATTGTCCTTTATTTCAGGCGTAAGAATTAACGTTGACGAAGGTCTGCTTGGTGATTCACATGCATACAAAGCTTACGAACAGGAAAAATGGCTAGTATCGCAAAAGCTAGGTTAAACAGAATTGTCGGCAGCAAGCGATCCTTCGCAAATTGTCCAGCTGACCAATCTGATACGCCAAGCATTTGGATAATGCTATATTGATAGTATTCAAAAAAGAGTATGGCTACACTCGATAATACGATTGGAACAATGATACTGTCTTGAATTCTTTTTGTAGAGAATGCAAACAGGTATCCAATGAACCCAAGTCCAAATGCATAGATCCCCAAAAATTCTGTATACACAATATCATAGATACCCCCGAATATTAAACCAAGGATCAGGCTTTCTTTACGCCCAATAAAAATACCTATAAATACAATGACAACAATTAAGAAGCGGGGAACCATGACGGCATCCATCTGCAGGAAATTAGCGACCGCATTAGGGACAATGGTTCCTTCAATAACGAGTAAGAACAGCAATAAGGCTGCAGGGTAGTAACGGCTCACACTTATTCCTCCTCTTCGAGTAAAGAAGGATCCATAGCTTCCGTTCCACGTTCTACAACATATAAATAGCTAAACGCAGAGAAGTCTGCCTCAGGCTTTACATAAGCTGTTTGAGAAAGACCATACTCATCAAGTTCTACTTCTTCTATTTCACCAAGAATCAATCCAGCCGGATACACGTCACCAAGTCCTGATGTTGTGACAATTTGTTCAGGCTCGATATCTGCTTCAACATCAATTTTACGTAAGATTAGTAGGTTTCGATCCTCATCATATCCTTCAATAAAACCATAGCCAGGAATGTCTTCTCCATCCATAATTTGCGCAGATACTTGGTTAGAAGGATCGTTATCAGATAAAAGCTGGACATACGAAGTGAATTTGGACGTTTGTTTCACTTTTCCAACAAGTCCTCCGTTTGAATCAACGACCGCCATATCAGCAGCAATATTATGATCTTCACCTAAGTTAATTCCGACATATTGTGTCCAACGATCCGGGTTCCGGTGAATAACCGTTGCCGGTCGTTTCACATAATCATTTAACGTATCCTGCAAATCAAGCATGTCCTGCAAGGTTTCGTTTTCATTCGCTAACTGATTCCGCTCAACCGAGATTTGTGCATACTCATCTAACCTTGATTTAAGTAATTGATTTTCTTCGTAGATGTCTTTAATGTCTCGAACATTCTCAATAAACCCGCCAATGGCATGAGCTGGTGTGGAGAAAAGATTTTGAACCCACCCAACTGAGTCCCGAACAAGCTGCTCCGGACCCGTTGTATTTTCTCTACCACTAGTTGAATAACCAATTAAAGCAACCAATATAATTAAACTCACAAGTAAAATAATTAATTTCTTATTTGAAAAAAACGATGGCACTTAGATCACCCACTTACGATTTCCGATCAGAACGAGACGTTATACCCGCTTTTGAACGAAACAAATGTAAATTCTCTAGAGCACGCCCAGTTCCAATTGCTACACAATCAAGTGGATCTTCTGCAACGATCACTGGCATATTCGTTTCGTCACTTAACACACGATCCAGATTACGTAGCAATGCTCCACCACCTGTTAAGACAATTCCGCGGTCCATAATGTCTGCCGCAAGCTCCGGTGGTGATTGTTCTAACGTATTTTTCACAGCTTCAACAATTGTCGAAACGGTATCTGCTAATGCTTTTGAAATCTCTTCACCAGTCACTGTAATGGTTTTCGGTAAGCCTGATACAAGATCACGACCACGAATGTCCATTTCAATCACTTCTTCAGGAGAATTGGCAGAACCAATTTCAAGCTTTAAGGTTTCTGCGGTACGTTCTCCAATCATCAGGCTGTACGTTTTTTTAACGTATTGAATAATGGCATCGTCCATTTCATCACCGGCAACACGGATGGACTGGCTAGTAACAATTCCTCCAAGAGAAATAATGGCTACCTCCGTTGTTCCCCCACCAATATCTACAACCATACTTCCGGTCGGTTCCCACACAGGCAGGTCAGCACCGATTGCAGCGGCAAACGGTTCTTCTAATGTATAAGCTTCCTTTGCCCCTGCTTGTTTTGTAGCGTCCTCTACTGCGCGTTTTTCAACGGCAGTAATTCCACTCGGTACACAAACCATAACCGATGGCTTACGAGTAAACACAGAACGATTTTTCTGTGCCTGACGGATAAAATATTTAAGCATTGTCGCTGTTGTATCAAAGTCGGCAATAACGCCATCCCTCATCGGACGAATCGCCACAATATTTCCTGGTGTACGACCAATCATATTTTTTGCATCATTTCCGACAGCTTCAATTGAATTTGTATCTGTACGCAATGCAACAACCGATGGCTCTCGCAAAACGATCCCTTTTCCTTTTGTATATACAAGCGTATTCGCTGTTCCTAAGTCAATTCCAATATCTCTTGAAAACCCACCAAACATCTATGTATCTCCCTTCATGACAGATCCGAAATCATAACCTTTATTATATCGAATAACAAAGGAAAAAAATAGCCTAATCTTGCCCCAAGAAAGAATATAAGCCTTTATACTCGGATCAACCCACTTTTTTACTGTACTCTTTACACAATCGGCCCTTATCCTACATGGCCTTGCTCCTTTAAACTGATAAATGTGCGATCTCCTATAATAATGTGGTCGAGTAATTCAATCCCTAAGACGCGCCCTGCCTCGTAGAGCCGTTTTGTTACATCAATGTCTTCCCTGCTAGGGCTTGGATCTCCACTTGGATGATTGTGCAGACAGATGATGGAGGCTGAAGAACGTCTAAGCGCTTCTTTGAAGACCTCTCTTGGATGCACAATACTGGCATTTAAGCTACCTATGAAGACCGTATGACGAAAAATGACCTGATTTTTTGTATTTAAATACAAGCATACAAAGTGTTCCTGCTTTAAAAAGCGCATATCTTCCATGACAAGAGATGAAACATCTTCTGGCGAGCGGATGACATACCGATCCTTTGTTTGTAAAGTATGGATACGTCTACCCAGCTCCATCGCCGCACTTAGTTCAACAGCCTTAGCCAATCCAATCCCATCAATTGAACAAAGCTCTTCAATGGTTGCTTCTTTTAATAAATCAAGACCGTCAAAGTTTGACAATACCTTTCCTGCAAGGTCAATAACTGAATCCTTTTTAGAGCCTGTACGGAGTAAAATGGCGATAATTTCTTGATTTGTTAAGACACTAGCTCCTACTTGTAGCAAACGTTCACGAGGTCTTTCTGTTACGGGGACATCTCGAATGAGGAGTGTCAATTCACGCTCTCCTTTCTAACATGCACGAATTTGAGGGGAATCATGTGTTCATTTCACGTTCTCTTTAGCATTGGGTAAATGGAGAAGGGTTGAAGTCTTCTTGCGGTTTCGGCTACTGGTAATCCCATAACGGAGTAATAATCACCTTTAATTTCTTTGACTAATGTAGCTCCTAGTCCTTGAATTCCGTATGAACCTGCTTTGTCAAACGGTTCTCCAGAATCAATGTATTGTTCGATCTCTTGTTCGGTCAGATCATACATATAGACTTCAGTTTGAGTAAAAAAGGATGTTTTGGTTGTGTCGGAGATGATTGTGACGCCGGTTAATACTTGATGATTTGTGCCAGATAACTGAGTAAGCATGCGTTTTGCTGATTGGCGGTTGGATGGTTTTCCAAGAATGACATCATCAATCACAACAATGGTGTCTGCACCAATAACTACTGCATCTGGATGCAATGTGAAAACTGCTTCAGCCTTCTTTTTAGATAGATGCAATACCGCGTCTTGAGGCGTCCAGTCTGGCTCAAGTCGTTCATCTGTTTCACTTGTTCGAATGCTAAATTGAAAACCAATTTGCTGAAGTAATTCTTTACGTCTTGGGGAGCTTGAGGCCAAAATAAGTGGTTTCATGAAGGGAACACCTCTACAATCTTTTTCCTTTATTGTACAGGCTTCTTATAAGAATACCAAACTCTTATTAAAGGAACAATCTATATTCAGAAAAATGAGACAAAAAGAAGAAAAAGAGAGTCACTATAGACTCCCTTTTTCTTCTTAGAGATACTGATCAAACCACTGACCAATTGCTTCGAGTCGTCTTAAGCGTAAGCTTGGTTTTCCACTTCTTGAAAGCTCGTGGTTAGACTCTGGAAAACGAATAAATGTTGTTATTTTCTCGCGACGCTTAAGAGCGATATATAGCTGCTCTGCTTGCTCGATTGGACAGCGATAGTCTTTTTCACCGTGCAATATGAGTAATGGCGTTTCAATTTGATTAATATAAGCAAGTGGAGAGTGCTTCCAAAGCTTGTCTGTCTCATTTAAGTCTGCTTGGATTTGCCACTCTGTAAAGTAGTAGCCGATGTCGCTTACACCGTAAAAGCTTGTCCAGTTGGAAATGGAACGCTGAGTAACAGCCGCCTTAAAACGATTTGTATGACCGACAATCCAGTTTGTCATAAAGCCACCATAGCTTCCACCTGTGACGCCAAGACGGGTTTCATCGATCCATGGATTCTGTTCAAGAGTATAATCAACAGCTGCCATTATGTCGCGGTAATCGCCACCGCCATAATCGCCGCGAACCGCATTTACAAATTCCTGACCATAACCTAAGCTTCCTCGTGGATTAATGTACAATACGGCAAATCCACGTGCTGTTAACGTTTGGAATTCATGCATGTAGCTATTTGCATACATTGCATGAGGACCACCGTGAATTTCAACAATTAAGGGGTAAGATTCCCCTTCACTAAAGCCAGCTGGTTTCATTAGCCACCCTTGGAGCTCATGTCCTTCTTCGTGTGTAAAACGAATTTCTTCTGCTGGAACCACTTCAAGTTCACTAAGTACTGAATCATTACTTGTGGTGAATCTGGTCACCTCATTTGTTTTTGCCTTTGTAAGGTACAAATCACCAGGATGGTTCGATGTACTAATACCCGCTACCAACGTTTCCCCATCAGGATGCAGCGCAAAGCCATACACATATTGATCTCCTGTTAGAAGGGCAACTCTTGTCCCATCTACACTCACTTGGTACACATCAACATTTCCATTAAAAGAAACGAGTAATGAGATGGCCTGACTATCTTGACTCCAAACTAGGCCTGGATCCACTGTGTTTTGCAAGAAATCTGCGGCTACAACTGGCCCTAGTTGAACATCCCAATCTGCTGTTAGCTTCGTCCATGTCGTCGTTGCAAGTTCTAACAAATAAATCTCAAAATGAGTCGCATTCTCATACGCTCTTTCATGAGCACGCATCGCAATATATTCTCCATCTGGAGAAACACTCGCATCACTAATCACATGTGTTTGATCTGTTAATTGAACCTGTTCTTTTGTTTCAACCGAAATAATCAATAAATCATTGGTAAACACAAAATCTGTATCCTTTTGATTCACAGACGTAACCAGTACTTGCTGACTATCACTCATCCAGTCAAGTAGTGTATAAGAGACCTCACCCGTTGTTAACTGAGTATGTTTATTTGACTGAACATCAACTGTAAATACATGCGTGTATTCACCTTTCCAAAATCCGCTTGCATCTGATTTATATTTCATTTTGTTCACAACTAACGGTTCAAGCTGATCGTCTTCTTTCTCTTCTTCAGGAGCCTGAACACTAGAATACGCAATTTGCGTTCCATCAGGAGACCATTTAAAATCAGTAATTCCCTTCTTTTCATCAGTCAGCTGCTTTGGCTCACCCCAACTACCTACTAGAAATAATTGCGGTGTTCCTGAGCGGTTTGAGATAAATGCAAGAATCTCTTCTTTCGGTGACCATTGTGGTGACCGGTTCACATGTCCACCTTGCGTCAGTTGCACAGATGTTTGTGGGTCTGTGAGAGTTGTTTTCATTAACTCTGCTGCATACGTGTTTTTCTCGTTATGTAAAGTTGTTTCTACGTAGACCAATTGCTCACCATTAGAAGAAAGCGCAGGTGACGTCACACTGCGCAGTTGCAGAAGATCTTCAGGTGTGATGACTCGTTTACTCATTCCAACACGTCCTTTTTCTCGAAATGTTCACACTACTAGAATAACAGGTTCTCACTCTTTCGACAAAAATCAGTTACTCGTTTTCGCTTAAATCTTCCATACTAATCTTATAGACTGACATCGCTTCTAAAATGAGCTGTTGTGCCTTCCAAACATCTTCTGTTTCAGCCTGAAGGAGCTGACTTGATTCAGCAAGCTTTGCCATCACGGTTTGCGCAGAAGCCTTTACTTCATCCGTTGCCGATTCCATCATGGGATCGCGTTGATTTTCAAGCTGAGTTAAATGCTGTGTTAATGTCGTCATTTCTGCTTCCCCGTATGGAGTTTCGCCTAAATTCCTTGCTGATGCCTCCGCAACCTCTGCCAAATAAAGTCCAGCTTGATCAAACCATTTAGTAACCTCTGTCTGCTCACCCGTTGGTGCAGCTACTTCATATTTCTTTACAAACGCATCATGCCCTGCTTTTTTATACAATTCAACTAATTGAATGGCTTCTTCTTTTGTACCAGCAGCAGCAATGTATAACAGCTCTGCGTCTCCTCCAGACTCAATGGTTACCGGGTATCCATCTTGTTTAAACGTTTCTGATACTTGTTTACTTGCCCCGCTTGTTGAGAAAGCACCACCTTGAATCACATATAATTCCGTTTCAGATAGTTGTGTAGCGGACTCGTCTACCGGAGCGATAGGAGTCGTTGACACTTCCGTAGCCCCTCCACTTGGATCATGTGTGGTGTCACCATTTGTAACGGTGAGTGTGACAAAGCCTAAGCTTATTCCGATCAGTATCGCTGACGCAACTGCGGCTACCAGTGCCCATGGAAGAGCTCTTCCTTTTTGATAGAATGAAGTGAAGCTCTGTTTTTTTATACTAGGTTTCTTTTTTGTAGAATCAGCTTTCTTCGTTTCATCCCAAAGAAAAATCTCTCGGTTCTCTTCATTCGTAGGGAATGCAGATGGACTCTTCTCTATTACATGATCTGGTTCTGGAAACACCCATTCCGTTTCAGGTTTCTTCTTTTTTGGCTGTGGATTATGCTTGTCCCTTAAATCTGTCCTTGTCCCATCTTTTGAAAACTGAAAGGAAATGGACTTCTTCTTCTCTTCCATCACAGCTTCCTCCTTTTGCCTTCTTTACCTGATAGCTATGAAAGAAAGTAGATTCATAGAACCAAAAAAGAAGCGTTCCAGTTGGAAGCTTCTTTTTAAGATCATCTTGGATAGAGTGGGTCGGTTTTCTCCGAGTGATCGGGATACGTGCGATATGGCGCAGATGGCTCCATCGTCTCTGCTAAGCTTGGATAGTAAAAGGAAGACACCATCACATAAAAGCCAAAGCTCTCCGTCTCTACCTCTTCTTCCACTCCCGCATCCTGCATTTCCTTATAACTTTCATAGGAAATCGAATCAACAGATAAGATTCGTGAATAATGTTCTAATTCTTGAACGAACTTTGCAATGCCGTCGTATTCCGACGTACGTACTTGAACAAGGGCTTGGATTGGTTCTACATTTGGAATGGTCCAATCGATCATGAGTTCAGGGTCTACGATAGGCTCAGCAACCTCAGGCTCTTCTTCCTCCCCAGGTTCAAGCTCAATCGTCATTTCTTCCTCTGTTGGTTCCTCTACCTCATTAAAAGTAATGACTCGATTAGACTCTGGAAAGCTCTGATTCCCTTGATAATTTACCTGTTCAATGTGTACATCAGCTATCGCTTCAGCTTGAGAGAGCGCAAAAATTACATCGTCTTCAAGTGGGACAACTGGTAGCTTTTGCTGAAGAACAGCACTAGGCAAAACAGAAGTATCATCCGCTAGAACCTGCTCTTGATTTTGAGCCGCTGCAAGCTCAATTTGAGCAACAGACACATCCGTTTTAGCTTGAAGGAGGCTCGCTTGTGCAGGTTTTATAAATTGCCAATAGCTTAAAAAGCAACCAACAAAAACGAGTCCAATGATCATGAAAAGGATGACCCATCTTCTTTTTGTCATATAGATCCTCACGGTTGCTCCACCTCCTCATCCACATTAACGTCTTGTAAATTCATGGACAACTCATAGCTTGCCTCATAACGTGGTAAGGTGCGGGAATCGTCACTACTAGCCCCTTCTTCCTCATCCACAGCTTGTTCTGCAACTGCCTCCGTACCGATCTCACCCATACGAACCGCATCAACATATGGACTTTGAGATAGTTCGTGATAGTATTGAGCCGCTTCCTGCATTTGATCGAAGCTTACCGTTATTTCTAGCAAACCGTCTCGTTGGTAAAAGTAGCGAACAAAAAAACCGCGCTCAGGCAGAAGGCGAATGAGCTCTTCGGTAAATTTCGAGGTCTCCACACGGTAGGTTTCAAGCTGAGTAATCGCTTCTTGTAGCTCTTGTTCAGGTGTTTGATCTGCTGCAAGTGTTCCAGCCGCAGCCTCAAGTTCAACTTTTTGCAGTTGAAGTTCCGCAACCTCGTTCACCGCATCCGTCCGTTCGCGTTCAAGCTTACTATAGTAGAAGAGAAACGCAAACACGGCAATCAGAATCAAAATGATTGTACCTATTCCCATCGCAAAAGGCGTCACATCTCGTTTATATCGCTCTGGTAAAAGGTTAATTTCTTGAGGTTGTTGCATTAGCGTACCTCTTTTCTCAGCATTAAGCCAAGGGCGTCATAATACCTTGCTGGTACATAGGTGTCAGTAAATTCAAGCTGAGAGATCACCTTCATGGATTGAAAAAACAGTGTGCATTCCTCAACAATGACATTCATGGCGATCATATCTCCGCTAACTAACATCTTTTCAATCGTTACCTCGCCTTTTAAAACGGAGTATTGATAGAAACTAATGACCTTTTCTACCTCTACTAAAACGGTTTGAATTTCTTCTTTTAATGCATCTGCATCTAGCTTCCAATGAAGCTCGTTGTTACGAATCTCCCATCGTTCCTCATCGTAAGAAAGTGGCCACGTACGAGAGAAAAGCGGTTTGCCACTGGCTAAAATCGTAATATTCACAAGCGACACATCAAATTGAACCGAAATCGAAACAGGATGGTCATTTAGAAGTCCTTGTTCTGTAAATAATCGGTAACTGCAGGCTGATGTTAAGTCCGCAGCATTAGGCTGCCATCCCATTTGCTCTATTAACTGGACATACTCATTCATGACATTTTCTTTTGAGACATATAAAAGCAATTCCTTCGTTTCTTCATTCTCACGAAGCTTTTGATAATCAAATAAAGGATCTTCAAAAGGCAGCACAAGTGTATCTCCCGCATCTATGTAAAGCTGCCCTTTTATTTCCTCATCGGGTACGGTTGCCGCTACTTCATGACGGCGGATAAGAAGTTGACTATCAGGAACACATAATTGGACGAGACTGTTTTTCTTACATTCCCATTCACTCTGCTGTGATTCAAGAATGCGCTTAATGCCCTCATTATCAACGATTTTACCACGGTGAATCAGGCCCGGTGGAAGGAACACTTCTCCAAATGTTTGAATCGTTTTTAAATCGGCCCGTTTACTACCAACATACCGAATCACATGGTCTTTAAACACAAGTGCATGTCTCTGTTGTTTTCTACCACTAAATATCCCCATACCCGATTCTCCTATATCTATTTAATATTCAATCGATTACCACATCATAAAGCGTTCGGTATACCACTGGATTAAATCCACTCCAAAAAAATAAGCAGTTAACGCACCTGCCGCAATAAACGGTCCAAATGGAATGGGTTGTCCACGTTTCACTTTATTCATACGCTTTGCAATAAGTCCTACAATCGCCCCATAAGTTGATGCTAAAAACAACGTAAGCAGAACAAGCTTCCAGCCAAGAACAAGTCCAAGTACCGCAAACAATTTAATATCGCCACCGCCCATTCCGCCTCGACTGACTATAGCAATCAATAAAAGAAGCGAAAAGCCGATCACAGCACCTGCAAATGGATCCCACCATGTGGAAAGCGGTGCAAAAAACAAGCGAACAGCAACAAGAGGAACCGCAAAAAAGAGCAGGATCTTGTCTGGAATTAGCATATAACGCATATCACTCACAAAGATAATGGCAAGCATCGAAACAAAAAGCAAAGCCACAACGGTTTCTGCAGTCCACCCAAACCAATAGAAAGAAAAAGCAAACAAAAAGCCTGTTATTAATTCTGTGGAAGGATATAAAAACGAGATCTTTGTATCACATGTCCGGCACGACCCACGTTGAATTACGAAGGATAACACTGGAATCAGCTCGCGTGCTTCAAGTGTACGATCACACTTCGTGCAATGAGAGCGAGGTGTTACTACCGATTCACCGACAGGTACCCGGAGTCCTACCACATTGTAAAAAGAGCCAAACACTAAACCAACAAGCGCCAAATACGCTACAATGATGCCATCGATCATGCATTCACCTCGATTGATAGTATTAGTCTGAATATCATGAAACCTTATACCTATAAGGATATCTGTTTTTAATTGGAAGTTCAATTGGGTATAAGAAATTTTGTTTGAGCTAGATCGCCGCAACAGGAGGATCCTTCGCTTTCCGCGGACACGGCTTTAGCCTCATCCGTGGAAGAACGCCACTCCTGAGTCTTCAGACACGTGTTTTTCCGCAGGAGTCTACGGTCCTCCTTCCGCTAGATTGCGTGGAACGTAAACGACGAACGATCCGGGGATCGTTCGTCGTAATAATTAATTTATCGTAACGGCTTTTCTTCCTTCTCCATCACCTTTACCTCTAAGTTGTGTAATGGTTTTGTTTTCAATAAATTTATCTAGTGTGACTGTATAAATTTTATTGTTATTCTCAGTAGTTATTTTAACAGTACCAGTTCCATATTTCCCACCTTTTCCAGGAATGTCTGGATTCTCTATCAATCCTGCTTCAACCAATTGTGATAGTGAATATTCTTTACCATCGCCTACGTTTGTAGCTACTGCTGTTTTTGTTGCATTAACCATCTGCTCAGCATTCGCAATATGCGCGTCTTTTCTCGTGTTATCAATAATCGCTCCAATACTCGGAATTGCAATTGCTGCGATAATTCCTAGGATCACAACGACTGCTAGTAACTCAATAAGAGTTAGGCCTTTCTGGTTTTTCAAATGCTTTTGTAGTAATGTTTTCATGTTTGTCCGCCTCCACTTTATATAGGTTTTGTTAATAAACAACAAAAAACCGACCTTGCATGTCTAATAGACGATGCCGGCCGGTTGCACTAGTAGCTCCAATCTATCCAAGTGCCCAGATACAGATAGATTTTCAACGCTTTCCGAGTTGTATGTATGTGTAGGTATTTGTTGTTTATTTGATATTCTTAGATTATCCTATCCGAATCTATTTGTCTAGTACTTTTTTACCCTATAGTTGTAAATATTTTAAACATTGGAACCATAATAGCTAGGACAATCGTTCCTACTATCCCTGCCAATAGGATGATCATGGTCGGCTCAATTAAAGCTTTAATTTGATCGGTTGCTGCTTCTACCTCAGCTTCATAGAATTCAGCTGCTTTCTCAAGCATGGCATCAAGTGATCCTGACTTCTCTCCTACACTTATCATTTGTGTCACAAGCGGAGGAAAGGCCCAATGTGCTTCAAGTGGTGCAGAAAGTGTATTTCCTGATTGCAACGATTTTCTCGCATCGTTTAGAACATGAGCAATGACCTGATTCTCCGCTACTTTTTCAACAATCGTTAAGGCTTGAAGCACAGGCACAGAGCTTTGAAATAAGGCCCCAAGAGTCTGTGTAACTCGTGCGAGCTCTGACTTTTGTAGTAATGCACCGAATATTGGTAAGCGCAGTAAAAAGGTATCAAATAAGATACGAGTTTTTGGATTCTTGCGCCCGGACTTCCATCCTAATACAGCGAGGACCCCTAGTAACGGAACGGTCCACCAAAAGACAAGCGCCAAATCGCCAGCTGCCATTACAAATTTAGTAATAGCGGGCAAATCACCGCCAAAGCTTGCAAACATACTAGCAAAGGTCGGCACAACAAAGACTAACAAAAAGATAATAATAGCAATGGCGACAACCGCTACAAATAATGGGTAAGTTAATGTAGCTAGCACTTTTTGTCTCAGACGATGTTGTTTTTCATAGTAGCTTGCTAAACGATCCAGGATATCGTCCAATCGTCCACCTGCTTCACCGGCCTTAACCATATTTACAAACAAGGGTGGAAACAGATCTCCTTGTTTGGCAGAGGCTGTTGATAATGATTTCCCTGCTCTTACATCCTCTTCAACAAGCGTTAATGCGACTTGCAGTGGCTTACTTGAAGTTTGTTTCTTTAATACATTAATTGTTTCAATAACAGGAACACCCGCTTTAAGCAAGGTAGAGAACTGCCTCAAAAACAATACAAAGTCCTTTGATTTCACTTTCGGCTTCAACAATTGAATGTCTTGATACAAGCCTTGCTGTAATTCCTCAATGGCTGTTACTGAAATTCGTTTTTCTTTTAAAAGCTCGATGGCCGCAGTCTCATCGTTTGCTTGCGTTTTGCCTTTTACCGGCTTTCCAAAAGGGTCTCTTCCTGTATACGAAAAAGTCGCCATTAACTCACATTCCCCTTTGAATAAATTGATAGGACCTCATGACTCAGCACTTCTTGCTTTACAAGCTCTGCCATCGACGTATCCATCGTCATCATGCCTTCAGCTCTGCTCGTTTGAATTACATTTTGGATCTGGTGGATCTTTTCATTTCGAATAAGATTTTTCACTGCTGAATTATTTATTAAAATTTCAGTAGCTGCTCGGCGTCCTTTATGATCAGCTGTTCGAAATAGACGTTGCGAAATGACGGCGTGCAACACAGAAGCAAGTTGAATACGAACCTGTGCCTGCTGTGCAGGTGGAAACACATCAATAATTCGGTCAATGGTAGACGGAGCGTCTGTTGTATGTAACGTACCAAGAACCAAATGTCCAGTCTCTGCAGCAGTTATCGCTGTTGAAATGGTTTCAAGGTCACGCATTTCTCCGACTAAAATGATGTCAGGGTCTTGTCTCAAACAGCCCTTTAATCCATTCGTAAAGTTTTTCGTATCAAATCCAACCTCACGTTGATTAACAACGGACTTCTGATGGCGATGCAAATATTCAATCGGGTCTTCGAGTGTAATAATATGCTTTGCTTCCGTTCGATTCACTTGATCAATCATCGCCGCAAGTGTTGTTGATTTCCCACTGCCTGTTGGACCCGTCACAAGAACTAACCCTTGAGGCTGCTGCACAATCTCTTTTAAAATCGGTGGCATGTTTAGCTCATCCAACTTAGGGATCGTTGTAGGAATGACTCGTATGGCCATTCCGATACAAGAGCGTTGAAAATAAGCGTTAATTCGAAATCTAGACACTCTAGGAATTCCAAAGGAAAAATCCAACTCTCCCTTTGTTTCAAATTCACTCATCAAATCCTGTGGAATAATTGCTTCTGCCATCTGTCTTGTATCATCTGGTGTCAGCTTGTCCTCTCCATAAGGTGCAAGCTCCCCGTTCACTCTGAATATAGGTGCCGTTCCAACGGTCAAATGGATATCTGAAGCACCCTTTGTAAAAGCGGTTGAAAGTAACGCTTCAAGTTTTTCTTTCATCTCGTAACGCTCCTCCTAATGATGTAATGTCACGTGAAGTACTTCTTCTAAGGTCGTTAAGCCTTGTTTAACCTTTAACAGTCCATCATCTAATAAAAAAATCATTCCGTTATTCGTCGCGTATTCATGAATATTTTGGAGTGTTTCTTTGTTCATAAGCAGCTGACGGATTGTTTCATCAATCATTAGCATTTCATGAACGGCAATCCTTCCTAAGTAGCCTGTATCACCACAATGACTACAGCCCTCACCTCGGTATAGCTGTGTGACATTCATTCCACGCTTTTCAAATTGCTCACGCTCCAATTCGTTTGGAGCATGCGTTTGTCTGCAGGTCGGACAAATTCGACGAACAAGTCGCTGACCAACCACACCTGATAATCCAGAAGCGACTAAATACGGCTCAATGCCCATCTCTGTTAACCGGGGAATGGCTGCAATCGCACTATTCGTATGAAGTGTACTTAAAACCAAATGTCCTGTTAACGATGCCCGAACTGCAATTTCCGCGGTTTCGGTATCGCGAATTTCCCCGATCATCACGATGTTTGGATCTTGTCTCAGGATGGCACGAAGTCCTTTTGCAAAGGTTAAGCCTACCTGGCTGTTTACCTGAACCTGGTTAATGCCGTTAATGTGATACTCCACCGGGTCTTCTACCGTCACAATATTTACTTGATCTGTATTTAAATGATGCAAACCCGCATATAACGTAGACGTTTTCCCGGAACCTGTTGGCCCTGTTAACAGAATGAGTCCGGATGGGTTCTCAAGCATTGAACGGAACATTTTTTCATGAACTTGATTCAGCCCTAAAGAGCTTAAATCTGTGCGTTCACTTAAGCCAGCCAGCAACCGGATTACAATCTTTTCACCAAAGATAGTCGGTAAAGTCGAAATCCTCATGTCTACATGCTCCGAACCTACTAACACCTTTATCCGACCATCCTGTGGAAGGCGGTTTTCAGTAATATTTAATTCACCCATAATTTTAATCCGAGCCGTGAGCGCACTTAAAATGGTTGATGAATAGGTACGCTCAGTACGCAAAATACCATCGATCCGGTAACGAACCATAAATGTTTCTTCTAGCGGATCAATATGAATATCACTGGCTCGCTGATTTAACCCATGCTGCAGGAGCTGATCCACTAACTTAATAATTGGAGCATCCTGTTCACTTGCAGCAGGCTCTTCCTTAGTTACGGGTTCTATTTTTGCCGTCTCATCTTCAATTAACGAATCATTAATTTGATAGTAGCGCTCGATCGCTTCGATTACTTCAGCTCGAACCGCAATCTGCGGCTCTACTTGAAAGCCAGTGATCATTTGTATATCATCAATGGCGAAATAATCAAGTGGATCAGCCATGGCTATCTGCAAGAGGTCCGCTTGCTTACTAATTGGAATTAAGGTATATTTTTTGGCGATCTCTTCTGGTATGAGTTTTAACACTTGCGTATCCACAGCTGTTCGATATAAATTCACGTGTGTAATCCCAAGCTGAGTTTCCAAGGCTTTAATGAGTTCGTGTTCAGTAATTAATTCTCTTTCAAGAAGTGCATCTCCTAATCGTTGACCAGAGCGTTTTTCTTGTAAGGCTAATTGAACCTGATCATCGGTTAGGTAACCTGCCTCAACTAATAAGTCTCCTATTTTCTTTTTAACTCTCATCTTTCTGCTCCTCATCCGTTGGTTCGGTTTCCCCTTTTACTGGATCTTTATCATCCTCTGGTTGTTCTGTTGGTAAAGGTTGAGTCTGCATAGAGTTAGTAGGTTCAGGAGAATGCTCCTGAGGGTTCTCAATCACATTAGGTGTTGATTGCCCTTCTGGTAGGTCAATAATGACTGGCTGCAGATCTTGATCAATAAGCGGCTCTGGTTCTGGCTCAAGGAGCGCATACACGCTGCGTTCCTCGATATCTGGCTTTGCTGCTACATAATCTCTGGCAAGAAGTAGCATGTCTATTTCTACCTGATTAGCTCCAACTTCCTTACGATATAAAGTTGCTGCAGAGCCTTGCTTACCATTTTCAATGAGCTGAGAATTTCCGGCACGACGCTTCTTCGAGTACTGAATTTCAAGACGAGGCTGAATCGTTTCTTGATCTTCAACAACAAGTTCATATTCATGTAGATACGGTGTCCCAATCAGTTCAACAATTAATCCATCATTTGAAAAGGTTGTATGTAGTTCTAACGTTGCGTAATTAGGATTGAAAAAGATTAAATTACGATGTTCTTCATTCACCGATGCACTAAATCCAATGTCGGTTGCATAAGGCAACTTGCTTGGGCTGTGATGCTCAATCAGGTCAAGGTTTGATTTCGCCATAACTTGATACATGGCTGAAGCAAACAGATCAAGACTTTCCCCTCCAACCACAACCTGATTCATTTCCGCAAGAGCATCTTTTAACGAAAAGGTTTGTCTTGGTTCAAGAACATAGCCGTCTAATGCTTGCGCCCATTGTTGCAAGAGCGTCGATTCCAAGTATGGTTTGTATACATTAGCCAGTACCGATTGCTCGTCCATCAACTCGTCAATATAAGGGGCAAGATGTATGGATACAGGTATAGTCTGTTGTTCATTTACTTGACGCTCAATATCCTCTTTTAATCTCGGAATATCTACCAAACCTTGTAATTCAGCAGATTCAATCTGCCCGATCGCTTCTGTTAAGAGAGTAACGTCAATCGTGGCATCCTGTTCGACACGTTCAGGTATGTCTACATTTAATTCAGGCATACGTAACTGCAGTGCGTCACCTGGAAGCAAAACGTTTGAATCATATAAATATAACTCGATTGTCTGATTGTTTCTTCTCTCATCCATCTGCTTCATAAGTTCTACTTGCGCTTCATCGGGTGAGAGTCCGCCTACTTCCACTCCTGAAATCATTGTTCCCATTTGATATTCATTTGCTAATGCTTTCATATCTATAAACCGACCAACATACAAGCTCGCAACAAACAAACAAGTCATAAGCGACACGATTAGGCCAATTTTAAAAAAAGATTTCATCTTTTATCCATTACTCCTCTATTTGAATTCGTCTGCGGCGACCCGTCATTAATTCTTCGGATTCATCCGTTTCTACTTCTGTTAATGCTTGTTTTCGTATAAGAACCGGTTCGGGCACCTCTTCGTTTACAACCGGAATGATTGAACTTGCAACGATATCTGTCGGTTCTTCCGTTATCGCTACTTCTGAAAAAGCTGACTCTCTTTGTGGGAACACCCATTCAAAGCTTGTATCCTCTTGCTCTCTTTCAAGACGTGCTGCAAGAATCAAACTTGCTAGAATGAGCAAAACAACGGATAGAGTGATAGTTAGTAGTAAGGAAAATAATAGATAGGATGCAGCAGCCGCCATGGAAATCCCTACAGAAGCCCCAATGATCATTAGCTTTAACTTAATCGATAGTTGAAGTGATTTTAAAAGCACAAATACCAAACTAATAACAAGAATTGCTCCCATAAAAAAAGAGAGTGTATAAACCATACACATTCACCAGCCTTTTTAGACTACATAACAATTTTATTGATTGATCTTCATAATTATTTAGATACAGGTAGATCAGACTTATTGTATAATAAAGTAAAAGTTTTGGATACATATGATTAGGAATATTTTTTCACGACAGGAGTCGGTGATATGAGTAGAAATGAAAAAGGGTTAACCTTAATAGAATTACTTGCCTCGATGGTGATTCTATCAATCTTTGCCATCGGTTTTGCAACTATGCTTATGAACGGTATAAAGGCAAATGAACGAAACCAGATTGTGATGGAAGCTACACTTGTCGCGCAGTCTGAGATAGAAAGTATGCGTTTAAATAAAGAAGCAAATTTCTGCAAAAAGAATACTAGTATTAAAGACGGATTCTCTGTAAATCGTACTGTACAAGCAGACCAGCAGTTATGTCATGTAACAGTAAAGGTTGATTATTCAAGCTTACTCACAGACCCAGTTCTACTTGAAACCGAACTAAACATTCCAAAGGCGGTCAGTACACGATGAAACTCACCCTTCAAAACCAAAAAGGAGCAGCACTTCCCGTGGTACTTGGGATTATCGTTGTTGGAACATTAGTCGGACTTGGATTGCTCGGCTTTCTTTTTAATGAGATTAGTAAAAGCCAAACAGTGACTGAAACCATTCAAGCAAAATATGCAGCAGAGGCAGGAGCCGAAACATTGCTAAGTGTGATCGAGCATAAACCGGCGGAGCTTATTGATATTCAGAAGAAGAGTTGTTCAGCGGATAAGGTTTCTTCTAAAAAGATTAATGGCTATGATCTAGTGCTTAAGTGCTCAATGACCGAAAAAAACATCAAATTAACTAGCACGGCAAGCGGAGAACAATCTCATATCACAACTGTCACTTTAGACGTAATAAAAACGTCCCCTCTTGAACTTGAGGTGAGCTCATGGGAATAAAAGATCGATTAAAAAATGATAAAGGTCTTACCCTCATAGAGGTTTTAGCTAGTGTTGTGATACTTATAATTATTCTTGGAATTGGTATGGCTGCTCTTGCGCAAAGTACTACATTAACTAGCAAAGTCCAAGGAGAATCTCAGGATCGACAGGATATGCAGGTGGGACTGCTGGAGCTTACGAATGCTGTGCAGTCGGCAAAGGATATTAAAAAAGGTGCAGATGAATATAACTTTGAAATCATCGACTCGGATAATATTACAAGCAAATACAGGCTAGTGAACGGTCAGTTGAATGCTGATTCTAAAGATGGTCATACGCCAATAGAAGGAATTCAGAAAATGACCATTCAAGAAGGAAAAGGAATTACGTTAGAGATTGAGGATTTAGAAGAGCCTGTGGTGCTTGCGACTAGGGGTAATATTACGATTGACACCGGATTAAAAGAAAAAGAAGAATGGGAATTAAGAGATGCGGATGTTATTTGTAGGAACGGTGTTTTTGAATACAATCGATATCCTCAATTTGGTGAAATATCTAAGATAAAAAAATGGGGTCAACATGATACGATTCAGTGCGATAAGAAAAACGGAATCCTCACATTTTATGATCAGAGTCAAATTAACCTTACAAATGGTGATATACGAATTGATACTAACAAGATTGTCTTTAAATATGATACCGATTTTTCGTTAAGTAATGGCAATGTTTATTTACCATACACTCAAATTATCGACGCTTCTAATCAAAATGATATAAATATACCAAATGGCAAGCTCTATGTTGGTGGAGAGGTAAAACTTGATTTTAACAGTCATTTAATTACAGGTGACGATATTACAATCAACGGAAATTTAGTATTACCTAATGTTAAGAACACTGTGGCATCAGGAGGAAACTTATTTGTTACTGGTGATGCCATACTAGGACAGAACCTTAATCTAACCGTTGCCAAAGACTTTATCATTCAGGGCAAACTAGATTATTCTGTCAGCTCTATTAGTAATGTCAAAATATCAGGAGATTTAAAAGTTGTAAAAGATGCTACTTTTGGATTCAGTTACTCCCATACTTTAGGTGGAAATATAAGAATTGGAGGTCAATTAAACATTAATAATTCCTCTAAGGTATCTTCAAAAGGAGATATATATGTGGATAAAGATACTAAAATCGATTACAAAGGGAAGATTGAAAGCGGAGGAACATTATACCTTAATGGTAGTGTAACAAATGCGAATGAGGTTGAATTAAAAAGCAAGAATGATTTAATTATTAATGGTAGTTTAAATAACCCCTATCAAAATGTTCTCGATAGCGGAAAAAATATATATATAAATGGCTATGCAAAGATTGGTCAGAACTCTACTGTTAAATCAAATAACACTTTTGTTATTTACGATGAAATGATCTTAGGACAGGATGTTAAATTCACTAGTGGTGATTCGATATATATAAAGGGTCGTTTGCAAACAGGTAGAAACGTTAAATTAACTACAAATAAAAACCTGTATGTGGCTAACTCGTTAGTTGTAGAGCCACTAGCAAAGATTGACACCTTAAATGATTCTTTTATTAATGGATCTATAATGTTTCCTAGTAACCAAGGTGACATACAGGGAGCTTATTTTCATACTGGTGAAACACTCACATGGACAGGGAAAACGTCAGGCTCACTCACTGAAAATGGAAGGGCTTTGATAAAGTCAAAAAAGGAAGCTAGAGTTTCGTCAATAGATATAACACCAACACTTCCAAAATTTCCATTATACTAGATGTCAATTATTAAAACAAAAGAAGGAGTTCCTCATAAATAAGGAACTCCTTCTTTCACACTAAATTAAATTTCTTTGATTCACTATCCTTCAAATAGCCCCGCACCTCCGAAATAAAATACAGAGATCCTGTAAGTAAGATCATTTCATCCTTATTCCAATTGCTCATCAACTCATCCAGCGCCACTTTCCAGTCCCCATTCACCGAAGCCGAGATCCCCTCTGGCGTCTGTTCATGTAATTCGTTTGGTTCGGCTGCTCTAAAAAAGTCGAAGCTTGTCCATGTAATGTGTATATCTGTATTAATAAATGGTGCGAGCAGTTTGTTGACGTCTTTTTCTTTAGTCATTCCTGCAAGCATATTAATTTTATAGGTTGGATAATGATTTGCGAGTGTTATGGCTAATGCCTTCATACCCTCTTCGTTATGTGCGCCATCGGCAATCACAAGTGGCTGATCTGAGAGTTGTTCAAACCTGCCTGGCCAAATGGTGTCAGCTAATCCCTTTTTGCAGGCGTCATCTGAGATATGGTAATGGCTGTGTTCTCTCAGATAGAACATCGCCATTAGGGCCACACTGGCGTTTTCTAGTTGATGTTCGCCCCTCATTGTTGTTTTTAAATGAGTCAGCCTGCCAAGTGGTGAATCAAAGGTAAAGCTTTGTCCATTTTGATTTAGTTTGATTGCTGTTTTATAAAAGTCTTCACCTAGCTGAAAGAATGATGTATCTCGTTCAATAGCCGTTTCTTTTAAAACAGCTTGTGCATCTAGGTTTGAGACTGCTGATAGAACAGGAGTCCCTTTCTTGATAATTCCCGCTTTTTCGGCAGCAATTTCTTCTATCGTTGATCCAAGGATGTGCATATGGTCATGACCAATCGAAGTAATAATTGATAATAGCGGTTTAATCACATTCGTTGAATCAAGCCTCCCCCCAAGACCTACTTCAACAAGAACAATGTCCGGCTTCGCTACATTAGCAAAATGCTCAAACATGATGGCTGTGATCACTTCAAATTCTGTGGGTGATTCAAGCTCTGTTTGTGCCAGTTCTTCCACAAGCGGTCGCACTTTGTTCGCAGCAGTGATCAACTCTTCTTCTGATATTGGGTTCCCATTCATTGATATGCGTTCTTCAAAGCATTCCATATACGGAGATGTAAATGTCCCAACTTGGTATCCGCTTGCTTCAAGCATATGACGCATAAAGCTAACCGTGGATCCTTTTCCATTTGTTCCAGCTACATGAATCATATTTAATTTGGATTCTGGATTTCCTAATCGCTCTAGCATCCAGTCCATTCTTTTTAAGCCGGGTTTAATCCCAAAAGGTAACAGACTGTGAATCCAATTAATCGTCTCGTCTCTTGTATTCATGTTCACTCCCCCACTCTGTATCCCTGTCTACTGACTACATTATAGCGAGGAATCGATGTGAAATACAATATGTCTAAAGAGGTAGAAACAAATTGTTAGAAATTCTTCTTGTTCTTGTCATTAAAGTTTCCGTTTCCTACCTAATTTACATGCCAGAATAATCGACGTATGGACAAGAACGCCTATGAGCAAGGAGCTGATTACATCTCCTGTTAGGAATGCTAGAAGATAGACAAAAATTCCTGTTCCAATTAACACCAGAGTTAACCAAGCAATCATAGTACTCATCTTGCTCCTCCTTGTTCATTATTTGATGATGAATATTCCACAATAACTCACTACATTCCTCTTACAAAAAAAAGCCAAAGCAATCAAATGATCACTTTGGCTCAAATTCTTATGCTTTTAACTCAGCAATACGCGCTTCAACTGTTTTACGTTGTTCAGAGTAATCAGCTTGTTTTTTCTTTTCTTCTTCAATCACTTTTGCAGGAGCTTTCGCTACAAAGCCTTCGTTGCTTAGCTTTTTATCTACTCGTTCCACTTCTTTTGTTAAACGAGTTAACTCTTTTTCAAGCCGGGCTACTTCTTCATCAATATTCAACAAACCTGCCAGTGGTAAGAATAGCTCTACTCCACTTAACACTTGTGACATTGATTTTTCTGGTGCTTCAATGCCTGTAGAGATCTCAAGCTTACTTGGGTTACAGAACTTTTCAATGAAAGCCTGACCTCTTTGTAATTGAGCTAAACTCTTCTCGTTCGCCGGACGAACCAATAACTCAATTTGTTTGCTCATCGGAACATTCAACTCTGAACGAATCGTACGAACCGAACGAATCACTTCTTTCAGCTGATTCATATCTTCAAGAGATTCTTCAAACATGAATTCTGAATGAACAATTGGCCAGTCAGCAACTGTAATTGATTCACCTTTGTGTGGAAGGTGCTGCCAAATTTCTTCCGTAATAAATGGCATGATTGGGTGCAGCATTCTCATCGTTTGATCTAATACATACGCAAGAACGGAACGAGTTGTTTGTTTCGCTGCCTCGTCTTCTCCATATAGAGAAAGCTTAGCCATTTCAATGTACCAGTCACAGAGATCGTCCCAGATGAAGTTGTATAACAATCTTCCTACTTCACCAAATTCATATTTATCAATTAGACGAGTAACTTCTTTAATAGTGTCTTGAAGACGAGTTAGAATCCATTTGTCCGCTACTGTTTTTTGTCCGCTGAGATCAATGTCATCATAACCCATATTTTCCATATTCATCAACGCGAAGCGAGAGGCATTCCATATCTTATTACCGAAATTCCATGTTGCCTCGACTTTTTCCCAGTAAAAACGCAAATCATTTCCCGGGGAACTTCCGGTTGTTAAGAAGAAACGAAGGGCATCTGTTCCATATTTGTCAATAACATCATGAGGATCCACTCCGTTACCAAGTGATTTACTCATCTTACGTCCATCCTCTGCACGGATTAATCCGTGAATTAAGACATCGTTAAATGGACGCTTACCTGTAAACTCGATTCCTTGGAAGATCATACGAGCTACCCAGAAGAAGATAATATCGTAACCTGTTACAAGTGCACTTGTTGGGTAGAAGCGTTTAAAGTCAATCGCTTCCTCGTCAGGCCAGCCCATTGTAGAAAACGGCCATAGTGCTGAACTAAACCATGTATCTAGAACATCCTCATCCTGTGTCCAGTTTCCAGCATCTTCAGGCGCCTCATGACCAACGTAAATTTCTCCCGTTTCATTATGATACCAAGCTGGAATTCGGTGACCCCACCAAAGCTGACGCGAAATACACCAGTCACGGATGTTATCCATCCAACGAAGATACGTTTTCTCAAACCGGTCAGGAACAAAGTTTACTTTATCCTCGGTCTTCTGAAGGGCAACCGCTGCATCTGCTAATGGCTGCATGTTTACGAACCATTGTGTAGATAAGTATGGCTCCACAACAGCACCGCTTCGTTCAGAGTGACCAACAGAATGTACATGCTCTTCAATTTTAAAGAGAATACCTTGTTCTTGCAGATCAGAAACAATTTGCTTACGGCAATCAAATCGATCTAAGCCTTGATAGGCTGCTGCATTTTCATTCATTGTCCCGTCTTCATTCATCACAAGAATACGTTCAAGATTATGGCGGTTCCCAATCTCAAAGTCATTCGGATCATGTGCTGGGGTAATCTTAACAGCACCCGAACCAAATTCCATATCTACATAGTCATCAGCTACGATCGGAATCTCACGTCCAACAATCGGTAATGTAACCGTTTTGCCGATGAGGTGGGCATAGCGTTCGTCTTTAGGATGAACAGCTACTGCCGTATCTCCAAGCATGGTTTCCGGTCTCGTTGTTGCCACTTCAATTGTTCCACTGCCATCAGTCAGTGGGTAATTCATGTGATAAAAAGCACCTGTCACATCTTCGTGGATAACCTCAATATCGGATAAAGCCGTTTTTGTAGCTGGGTCCCAGTTAATAATGTATTCGCCGCGATAAATTAAGCCTTTTTTAAAAAGCTTAACAAATACCTCATTAACTGCTTTGGATAGCCCTTCATCTAATGTAAAGCGCTCGCGGGAGTAATCAACGGAAATCCCAATTTTAGACCATTGATCACGGATAAATTGAGCATATTCCTCTTTCCACTCCCAAGACTTTTCAATAAAAGCTTCTCTTCCTAAATCATAACGAGAAAGTCCTTCTTCTTTCAGCTTTGCTTCTACTTTTGCTTGTGTCGCAATTCCGGCATGGTCCATTCCTGGCAACCATAATGTATCAAAGCCTTGCATACGTTTTGTACGAGCAAGAATATCTTGTAATGTTGCATCCCAAGCATGACCAAGATGAAGTTTTCCGGTTACGTTTGGAGGTGGAATAACAATTGAGTAAGGCGTCTTGCTCTCATCTCCTGTTGCTTCAAAAAACTTCCCTTTCACCCAATAGTCATACCATTTAGCTTCTGTTTCTTTTGGGTTATACTTTGTTGGCATTTCCTTTTTTTGTTCTGCCATCGTTACGCGCCTCCTTTTTTTCATACAAAAAAACCCTTCATCTCAAAGGACGAAGAGTTCGCGGTACCACCTTTGTTTGCACAAAGGCAGATCATCTCTACTTTATGCACACTCAATCTGTTAACGGCCAGTACCCGTCCTTACCTACTTATGTTCAGCAAGGCTGCTCACGGGCGACCTTCTACTTAACCTACCTAAGAAATCTTCCAGCCTAAGGATTTCTCTTTCTGTGAGGGGTTACGTATACTCTTCCCGATCTCTGCATGTCTATTTTCGAATATAGTCTATTCTATCCTGTTTCTATCTCTTTCGTCAATATCAGCATAGCCTATTTTCTACGCTTCTAACCAGGATTCATTGCACAATTAATTGTAATGCATAGTATGTAAACAAAATGGCTTTTTAGCGAAAGGGGAGATTGGGTTGCTACGTCGTGGGTATAAGAGACCTCCCTATTGTCCACCACCAAAAAAATGGGGTATATGGTCTTACTTTAAAGCCATCTGCTATCAATGTCTGCTGCCGATCATTTGTTTTCAAACCATTCGTTTGCTTCTCTTTCCAACAACGATTGATTTTATTTTATTGGTCGTCCTAATTGTATTCTATTGCTCGATTTCGTTGAAGCTTTTTTGATGGGAGCGCCGTCCACCTATACATGGCGTAACAGCCCACAGCTAAGATGATACTGCTGGTTGTTGTGATCGGAAACATTAAGATATCGTCCCATAAAGACATACTCACCATACACAATCCTGTCCCTAACGCTACACTCATCCACCCAATGATTGTCCAAAGGAGCGGGCGCCCAATGGCGGGACGATAAATGGTTGTGTACGTTAAGATAGCTAATCCTCCGTAACCAAATACAGCAAAAACTAAAAGTGGCACAACGGAGGCATGTGTTAAGGTGGCCCCACTATTTCCGTAACTGGCCATACTCATGAAGTGAACCGCTGCCTGAAGAAGGAAAAAGACACTAATGATTAGAAACCCCTTCCCCACCATGGACACTAACATCTGGCGCCAAGTTGTTCGTTGAAGCCATGCCATTTGGCGTTCTAATTCAGTAGGGGAATCATACTGTAACCGCAGTTTGTTTTCATCCTGATCTAAAGCTAGCTGCTCCTTAAATGTAAGAAGCAGCTGATCGCACGTTTTTTGGGACAAACCCTTTGATTGAAGATAATCTTTCATCCTGTGGAGAAGCGATGCATCCTGCGTATACTCTTTATTCTGCCCATCTTCCATCTTCAGCACCTCCAATCAACCAGATCAACTCAATGAATCTCATATTAATGATAATAAATACAGTATAAGGAAATGAGTTTATTTCTGCAAGAGATCTATGTTTAAGATTCCGTTGACGTCGGTAAAAGTCTGGAAGCTAATCGTTGAGACTTTCTCATAGACAGGAGCCGCTTCTCTAAACGCTGCACGTGAGCTAATTCGCTCCAGTCCGTCTCCTTTCGGTGATACGCATCTACTGCATACACCACGGGCTCAGGAAAACAAAGATAACTACATAAGAGCTGTTTCTCTTCATCTAATAAAGGTAAATGATGCTCATATCTTGCAAACCATCTTAGAACTTCTTCATCGGACCATTGTGCATAAGGAAAACTGTATCTGCAAAACGTGGCCAGATCTCTGGCTGGTGTATCAAGACTGACACGCTCAAAATTAAAAAGAAGCGGATCATTTTCTGGAGTAAACAATGTATGGTTCCGTGATAGTCTGCCGTGATTCAATACACTTCGATACTTCCCTTTCTCCTTAGCCGCTTCATACCAATTATTTAACTGGAATTTTGCCACTTCTGCCATTTGATCAAGTAAATGAACATGTGTTAAAAAGGTTAATTCAAATGGAGACATATATATTTTTTGCTCGGCTTGATCAGCAAAGTGCATAAAGGTTAATTGCCGTGATTCCCACCTTTTTAAAAGCTCCTGGTAGGATTGCTCAAGCTGTTCAAGAGATAGCTCCTGCGTTTTTACTGTCATCCGGTGAATGACACCCATTTGGTCGATAATTTTTTCTTCCATCGACTCTCTAGCTGTATACTCAGGTGATTCCACCCATGGCATCAAATAATAACTAGCATCTCCTACTGTGATTGTATATTCCCCGTATTTTGTAGGTATAAGAGGAATGGCTTGTTTGTAGCCGAGCTTTGTTAATCGATGCATGGCATGAACTAATTCGTCCGCCTGTGACTGAGATAACGTCGTTTCCTTTAGAGCAAAGACGCCTCTTTTTGACTCAAGCTTTTTCACCTTTCCAAATGATGACTCAATCCGTTCGGGATATAAATCATAATGGAACAATATGGCTTCTAAGAATGTCTGCTGTTGATTCAATTTGACTGACGCCTCCCATCCAGCCAATCTGCTAATCCAAGAACAACTTGTTTTGACTCATTCCACTCTTTTTTGCATTGTATAACCACCGATTGAAGTGTTTCTTCGGTTTCTTTACGTGGATCAATCTGAATGATGGCTTCTAATTCATAAGGAATAAGGCATTCCGCTAACAAAAAGCTGGCTTGAAGCTTTGAAAATACTGGGTACACTTCCTGTATTGCATTCAAAACCTCTTCTAATCCTTCTTGATCTAGTTCAACACTTTGCTTCTTAATCCATCGACTCAGCGTGGCATAGCCTTCCTCAGGATAGTCGGCGCCACCGTTCCAATGGAGCATTCCATGAACGCTTTTCGCTTGACCCGCATGTTGAAGCGGGTCAAGTAGAGGCAAGATCTCCTCTCCTTCATCCTTCTTCTGTATGGCTTCTGCTTTTTTAAGACGTCGTTTGCCTTCATGAACCATATTTCGTAAGGTGGTCTGAAACGACACTGGGAAGCGCCAGATCTTTTTTTCAAGTGTGAAAAGATTTGGTGCTTCCCGTTTTGTACGCTTTATATCTGTCTCAGCTTTTAAGCCGTATTCAATCATTAAGCCAAGCAACGTACCACATACCTGTCCATTTTTCGGATATGAAAATGGTTCAGTTACTTCATCATGAACTGTGATCCAGGAGGATTTTTTTGAAAGATATGCTTCGCCGTCCTTTGTTCGAATCATTCGATCGGTAAGAACAATTGGCGCGCGGGTACAATGATCGCGCCAATTGATGTGCCAGTTCAAGAGATTCAGATCATCCCAATGTCTAATCCGTTTTAAACCATGATCGGATTCAATGATGTCCTCTTCTATCATCTTTGCTTGCTGCCATCCATACTCTTTCTTTAACTCATCTGCCAGATCCATCTAATCGCCTCCCCTCTAATTAGGACTGGACGGGAATGTAGAGAATCTGACCAGCTTCCACGTGATCCGCTTCCAATCGATTGGTTCGAATGAGCTGACTTGTTGATACATCATAACGGTTTGCAATCGTATCAAGCGATTCATCCTCTTGAATAATACACATCTTTACTCTCGTAAATTGTTCTTCACTTTTAGCCATCATGCCTGTTAGATATAGGGCATTTTCTTCACGTTCCTCCGTTGCCTGATACTTGGCTTGTTCTGTTGAATCTTCTTCTGATGGTTGCTCTTGTTGATCTTCATAATACGCATCGTTTCTATACGTTTGCTCTGCATAAACCTCTGGTTGCTTAGGTGCAAGAGTGATTCTCTGAAGCTCTGAAACTGTTTCTTCGTCATCCGCATAAGGAGGAGGTTCTATTTCAACCTCAGCACGAACGATCTCTTCTTCAACTTCTTCTTCCTCTACTTCCTCGGTGATCGCAGGTGTAGGTGTAGGCAATTGATACGCTTCATAGGCAAAGGACGTTTCTACTGCTTGTTCCTCTTGTTCTTGTTCAACTTCCTCTTCAACAGATTCCTGAACTTCTACACGACTTTCAGGCTCGTCTTGTGTAGTCATTCCGCTAATGGAAATATCCGCCGTTAACTGAATGCAGCTCTTATCAGGCACATCATAATCAAATGACTCTACCTCAACATAGATGTCCTGCAAATTCTGAATCCGATCTAAGGGAATTGTTACATCAATCGGAAAAAAGTGTTTTAGAGCACCTTTTCCATTCTCGGACACATTCACTTCCTCAATTGATCGAAACGCGGCTTGCTCACGGTAGCCATCTTCATCATCGATCACATGATCTGTGTTTTGGTCTGAATCAGCGAGTAAGTATTCTCCAACCAAACGTAACCCACCGACAATACTAACTTGGTTTCCACTCTCCTTGATTGTGATTTCAGGTGATAATGACATACCGAGAATTTCTTCTATTTCCTGTCCTTTATTCAGCCATACCGATTCTTCTACCGTTAGTGTTAATTTTGAGGGATGCTCCTGCGTCATTCTAATTCCTCCTTATTAAATCAAATCCAAACAATCATGACTATACAATCCGTACATGAAAAGATTATGAGGCAACCATAAGATTTATGACAAAAAAAAGACCTCTCTACATGGATGTAGGGAGATCTGTTTCATTTCTTTATTTCGTTATCTTTGCAAATGCACGTTCCGCTGCAACAATGGTTGCCTCAATATCTTCATCTGTATGCTTGGTAGAGAGGAACATTCCTTCAAATTGAGAAGGTGGCAGTGAGATACCCTCTTCTAGCATGTTTCTGAAGTATTGAGAGAATATCGACAAATCGGACGTCTGTGCTTTTTCGAAGCAATCTACTTTTTCATTTGTAAAGAAGAGACCGATCATCGAACCAGCACGATTAATATGGTGAGGAATGTCGTGCTTTTTAGCTGCTTCAGACAACCCTTCCTCTAATCGTTTTGCTTTTGCTGCAAACACGGTGTAATCTGCTTCTGACAGTTGAGATAAGGTCTCGTATCCTGCCGTCATTGCAAGTGGATTTCCAGATAGCGTACCTGCTTGATAGATCGGACCACTTGGAGCGATTTGCTCCATGATTTCGCGTTTCCCACCAAAGGCACCAACCGGTAAACCGCCACCGATTACTTTTCCAAGACACGTTAAATCAGGTATGACATCGAACGTTCCTTGTGCACAGTGGTACCCTACTCTGAAACCTGTCATGACCTCGTCAAAGATAAGAAGCGTGCCATTGTTCTCTGTTAACTCACGTAATGTTTCAAGAAAACCTGGTTCTGGAGGAACAACCCCCATATTACCAGCAACAGGCTCTACAATAACTGCAGCTAAATCATCTCCAAATTCGTTAAAGGCATAACGAACACTTTCAACGTCATTATAAGGAACTGTTAGCGTGTTTTTAGCAACTGATTCAGGAACACCAGGACTGTCAGGTAAGCCAAGTGTTGCCACTCCAGACCCTGCTTTGATTAGTAGAGAATCCCCATGTCCGTGATAGCAACCTGTAAATTTCAAGATCTTTGAACGTCCTGTAAAGCCTCTCGCTAAACGTAGGGCGCTCATCGTTGCTTCCGTACCAGAGTTCACCATACGTACCACTTCAATTGATGGAACACGATCAATCACAAGCTTGGCAAGCTTCGTTTCTAGCTCATTTGGTGCGCCAAAGCTCGTCCCTTTTTCCGTTGTTTTTTTGATCTGTTCAACAACTTGTGGATCAGCGTGACCAAGAATTAACGGACCCCATGAAAGCACATAATCAATGTATTCATTGCCATCAATATCTCGAATTCTTGAACCACTTCCGCTCTCCATATAAACAGGACTCATATCCACTGACTTAAATGCCCGCACTGGACTATTCACCCCACCTGGCATAAGTGGTTTTGCCTGTTCAAAGGCTGCTTCTGATTTAGAATAATTCATAGACTGACCGCTCCTTTATCTGTTTGACTCGTTCATCCAACCCACAGCATCTTTTGCATGGTACGTTAAAATAAGATCCGCTCCAGCTCGCTTCATGCTAAGTAGTTTCTCTAGCACCACTTCACGTTCGTTAATCCAACCGTTTAATGCTGCTGCCTTTACCATTGCATACTCTCCACTTACATTATATGCAACAAGAGGGATACCAGAGTAATCCTTCACTTCGCGAATGATATCAAGGTAAGATAGGGCAGGCTTCACAATTAAAAAGTCAGCACCCTCTTCTAGATCAGATTGAGCTTCACGAATCGCTTCTTCTCGATTGGCAGGGTCCATTTGATACGTTTTTCGATCACCGAATGACGGAGCACCATGTGCCGCATCTCGGAACGGACCGTAAAAGGCCGAGGCATATTTCACTGAATAAGCCATAATTGGAACATGATTAAATCCTGCTTCATCTAAACCGTGGCGGATCGCTGTAACAAACCCATCCATCATGTTAGAAGGAGCAATAATATCAGCACCTGCTTTTGCTTGCGAAACAGCCGTTTTCGCAAGGATAGAAAGAGATGGGTCATTATCAATTTCACCGTCTTTAATCACACCACAGTGACCATGATCTGTAAACTGACACAGACATGTATCAGCAATAACCGTTAACTCAGGATATGCTTCTTTAATCACTCGAGTCGCTTCTTGCACAATTCCGTGATCATGGAAAGCCTGTGATCCTTCTGCATCCTTCTCTGCTGGAAGTCCAAAAAGAATAATGGACGGGATACCAAGCTCAACTACTTCTTTGACTTCATTCAATACTTCATGAAGCGGCCATTGGAACACTCCTGGCATGGAAGCAACCTCTGTTACTTCGCTCCCTGATTCCTTCACAAAGATTGGGTAAATAAAGTCATCGTGGCTTAATGTGGTTTCTCTAATCATTCTACGCATAGAGGGGGACTGTCTTAGGCGACGATGCCGATCAAACGATAACTCTGACATGCTGCTTCACTCCTTATTTAAACGAACCATTTCTTCAATCATGGCTTTTGTAGTATAAACACTTGGCACAGCCGCTACTGTAAGACCGTGCTTTTTTGCTTCAATCGCTGTAATCGGTCCAATACAGACAACTTTAGCATTTTGGAAAAAGTGACTTGTTCCACCGAATATCCGGCTACTGATGGTACAGTAATGCCTGACAGTGGAGGCACTTGTAAAGGTTAGATAATTTGGATGGACAGAGGTTGCTGCGATTGTCTCAAGCTGCTTCTGGGCAACACTTGGTTGAAACGTCTCATAGACCGGTAGATCAGTGACAACACGAGCCGAATCCTTTAGCTTGTTCGCTAAAAGCGGACGTGCTAGGTTCCCTCTTGGAATCAATATGTGATCACCTATCTGTGTTTCTGAGAGTAGTGCCTCCGCAAGTGATCCTGCTTCATAGTGAGTTGGCATCAAATCAACATGGATTCCATAGTCTAGAAGCCTTTTGGTTGTTTGTGTTCCGACCGATGCTACGTTTATTGAATGACGGATAATTTTGCGTTCTTGTTCAGTTAAAGAATCAAGAAAAAATGTCACACCATTTACGCTCGTAAATACAATCCATTGGAATGAATCAAGTTTACTCACTAGTTGCACTCGTTGCTCCTGACCCAGGCATGGACGAACATTAATTAGAGGAACCTGCAAAGCTTTTGCTCCTAAGCGTTCTACTTGCTCCGCGAAAAGCGTTGCTTGCTCCGGAGCACGAGTAATTAGAATCCGCACTCCATTTAATGAATTAGGATTCAAGGTCACGCTTAACCTTCTCTAAAATGTCGTCAGCACCTTGATCGAGTAGAGCAGCCGCAACGGCTTTCCCCAGCTCCTCAGGAGAATCTCCAGTCTTTGTTTCATGTAAGAGTACTTTACCATCAGGCGAACCCACTAAACCGGTTAACTCAATCTGGCCGTCCTTTAACGTAGCATATCCGGCAATCGGCACCTGACATCCTCCCTCAAGCGTATGCAAAAAGCTGCGCTCCGCTCGGACGGTTTGAGAGGTTGTTGGACAATTTAGTTTTGCAAGTAAATCAATGAGCTCCGGGTCGTTTGTACGACACTCTAGCCCCAGTGCGCCTTGACCAACAGCTGGCACACAAACGTCCGGTTCAAGATACTCTGTGACAAAATCCTTCGTATAGCCAAGTCGATTAAGCCCAGCGGCTGCAAGAATAATGGCACTGAATGATTCTTCTTTTAGCTTTCGTAATCTGGTTTCTACATTTCCGCGAATCCACTGTACCTCAAGGTCAGGTCTTTTCGCAAGAATTTGAGAGGACCGCCTTAAGCTGCTTGTCCCAACGATTGCACCACTTGGTAAATCTGCAAGCTTCACATGCCCTTCTGAAATCAATGCATCTCGTGGATCTTCTCTAGTTGTAATTGCCCCAAGTGTAAACCCTTCAGGTAAAACAGAAGGAACATCCTTCATACTATGAACTGCTAAATCAATTTCTCCTTTTTCAAGCGCTTGTTCAATTTCTTTAACGAATAATCCCTTGCCCCCAACCTTAGATAAGGTAACATCTAAAATTTGATCTCCCTTTGTGACAATTTCCTTCACTTTAAATTCATAGGGTAGATTTAGTTGCTTTAATTGTTCAATGACCCACTTTGTTTGAGTTAGTGCTAGGTTGCTTCTTCTTGTTCCTAATACGATCGTACGCATAACGTCCTCCATTTCATCTCGCTGCCATCAAGTCCAAATATGAAAGCTAGAATATTGACCTGATAAAAAGTAATTAATTAATAAAACTAAAAACGCACTAATATTTAACAGAATCGTCTGGTAACCTCTTCTATAGTTTACCACACGCTGGTAAAGATACACGCCATAAACGATTAAGGTAAAAATGGACGTGAGGGTTTTCACATCATTCCATGGTAGAGATCCATATTCAACAGAGGCCCAAACAAAGCCAAAGATCACTCCCATTAGCATAAGCGGAAAACCGACAGAAGCTGTTAAGAACGAAAAGCGTTCCAAAAATGGAAACGGACCAAAGCGCTCTAACCGGTTACTCCACTTTTTCTTTTTTAACATCTGATGCTGAAGCACATAAAGAATCGAAAACGAGAAGCTTAATGTAAAGGCCGTGTAAGAAAGCAAGATAAAACTAATATGTAGCACAAGCAGCTCCGATTGCAGCATACTCGCTAAATACGTTGGCACTTCAGTATGAGGCTTAAACAAACTCATCGTCATCATACTAAAACCCACAACATTCATTACAAAGATCAGAAAATCAACTTTAAAACGCAGGTTGATGATTAAAGAAATTGTGACAACGCTCCACGCATAAAAAAAGAGCCCTTCAAATGGGGTAACGATTGGAAATCTCCCCACTTCCAGTGCTCTCAGAACAAAGTAAACTGTCTGTAAGCTCCAGACAATTGAAAGCAACCAGAAAGCCACTACATTGACTTTCCGGTTGTTAAAAACAAAATCAATAAAGTATCCGAGGACACTGAAGCTGTATAAAATAACAGTAATAGGATAAATCCAATTCATAGTAGGAACTCCTCACTTAAGAACGAACAGCCACCTTATCTTCAGAAGGAACCGTCGCAAACGAAACGTGTTTACTTTGTTCCCATTGATCTTCAGCCGCACGCATAGACGCTTGCTTTTCTTGTTCTGCAAGCTCCAGCTCAAGAGCAAACATCTTTGTCACCATATCAAGTGACTCATTTGGATCCTCTTCACCCGCGAGTTCCTTTATGCGAGTAATCGGATCCTTAAGCAACTGATTCACAATACTTTTTGTATGCTTACGCAAAACTTTACGATCGCGCTCAGAAAGGTGAGGAAGCTTACGTTCAATGCTCTCCATTGTATCAGCTTGTACAGCTAAAGCCTTTGAACGTAGAGCTGTAATCACTGGAACCACTCCAAGTGTGTTTAACCACTGATTAAATTGAACAAGCTCCGCCTCAATTAAAAGACCAATCTTTTCAGCTTCTTTTTCTCTCTCAGCAAGGTTTGATTCAACAATATTTTGAAGATCATCGATATCGTATAGATAGACGTCATCAAACTCGCCAATAGCTGGATCAATATCACGAGGAACCGCAATATCTACAATAAATAACGGACGACCTTTTCTTTTTTTCAAAGCAGCCGCTACATTTTGTTTTGTGACCACAAAATCACGTGAACCGGTTGAACTGATAAAGACATCTGCATGAACCAACGCATCTTCAAGCTCACCAAACGCTCTCGCTTTCCCTGAAAAGCGGTTTGCTAGCTCTCTAGCTTTTTCTTCTGTACGGTTAATAACAGTAATTTCTGCAGCTCCATTAGAATGTAAATGCTTGGCTGTGAGCTCACTCATTTTCCCGGCTCCTAGCACAAGTACATTCTTCTTATCAAAGCTCCCAAAAATACGTTTCCCTAGCTCAACACCCGCATAGCTGACAGAAACTGCCTGTTGCGAGATGTCCGTTAGAGAATGAGCTTTTTTCGCAAACGTCACCGCTTGTTTAAATAGCTCATTAAAGATGGTGCCTGTCACTTGTTCCGTTTGCGCAAGCAGGAATTGAGACTTAACCTGACCTAGAATTTGCGTTTCTCCTAGAATCATTGAATCAAGTCCAGCCGTTACACGCATTAAGTGCTCAATGGCCACATCATTTTCTTTTATATGAAGATAAGGTGTAATCTCATCTTTTGAAATATCAAACCAATCCGACAGAAATGTTTTCGTGAAATGACGACCTGTGTGAAGTTGATCGGCAACGACGTACACTTCTGTCCGATTACAGGTAGATATGATTACACATTCTAGTATGCTCTTTGACACACGTAATTGTTTTAAAGCAGCGGGGAGCTCCGTTTCCTGAAATGCAACTTTTTCTCTCATCTCAACCGGGGCTGTTTTATAATTTAATCCCACTTGTATTATGTGCATGTGTCGCTCACCCCTTAAAAAAAAATATACGGTCTATGTGCTTACCTATTAACATTGTACTCGGTTACATTCAACCATTAGTATAACATGTAAATGAGCATTCTCATCGTAAATTTATGTGAACTTTTTCTCATGTTGTGCTACCATAAATTCAAGTTTAACAAACTAACCCTGTTAATGGTATGCCTTTTGACTCATTTCGGCAAATGATCTGCTTACTACAAAATCGGAGGTATGAATTCTGAGAAAAGGAAAAGCCGTTTCAATTATGCCCGGTGTCTTGCTCATCGGACTTGGCAGCTACTTTTTATTGCAAGCCTTCCCTCAACTAGCGGGAAACCAGCTTCTAACCTGGCCATCTATCTTATTAATCATTGGATTGGCTCTTTTGTTTCAAAGTAAATATGACGGTTTCTTATCGTTTCCCGGTGCGCTCTTAATCGGACTTGCTATTCACTATCATGGGTTGCAGCTCGTCTCGTTTTGGCCGAGCCATTTGGGTATGTATCCGCTCATTATCAGTATGTCCTTTTTATTCCTTTATACTCGAACAAAACATCAAGGTCTCATTCCAGGTATACTGTTATTTTTACTCGCATTATTTATGCTCTCACCATGGAAACCGTATCTGCAAAACCCAGCATTTCTCCCGTTCGGAGACTACTTTTGGCCGGTCGTATTCATTGTCATTGGAGTCATTATGCTTTATCAGAAAAAGAAATAAGACGAGCTGGGACATAACATTAATGTAGATAGCGAAACACGAATGTAGCACAATATCCGCTACAGGAGAATCCCTCGCTTTCCACGGGAACGGCCTTAGCCCCTTCCGCGGGGAAAGCACCGCTACAGTGTCTTCACCGCGTTCTGTTCCGTTGGAGTCTCGGGTTCTCCTTCCGCTCGTTCAAATAAACCCAAGAAAGGCGAATGATTCTGCAATCGAATCACTCGCCTTTTCAAATTGATTTTTAGTTATGTCTTAGTCTCTTCAGTCTTTTACGTTTTAATCTGACTATGCGGAATTCCCAACAGAGCGAATCCGTGTCCACTTTTTCAAAACGTTTAGTTGATAACTTAAATCATTTTCTGAATCGCACGCCAGACGGTTTCTCGGCCGTAGCCCGTTTCAGATGAGAATAAGAACAATTGATCCTCTTCACGCAATTCAAGCTCGTCCGAAATGATTTTAAGATGCTTCTGCCATTTTGATTTTGCAATCTTGTCGCCCTTTGTCGCAACAACAATGACCGGAATCTCAAAATGATGCAACCAATCATACATCAGCTTGTCCTCTTTTGAAGGCTTGTGTCTGAAATCAACAAGCAATAAAACCGCTTTTAGCTGCTCGCGTTCCATAAAGAACTGCTCAATCATTTTTCCCCATTGATCTCTTACTGATTTTGCAACTTTAGCAAATCCATAACCTGGTACATCCACAAAATGAATCTTCTCATTGATTTCATAGAAATTGAGAGTTTGAGTCTTACCGGGCTGACCAGACGTTCTCGCCAGGCTTTTCCGGTTGATCATTTTATTGATAAATGATGATTTACCCACATTGGACCTTCCTGCCAAGGCAATCTCCGGCAGAAAGGTATTAGGATATTGTTCAGGTTTTACAGCAATATACTTAAGATCAACCTTTGTAATTTTCATATGGTCATTCCCCTAAAGCGTGTTCCAACACCTGATCCAGGTGTGACACGAGTATAAATTGAAGCTCATCGCGTACACTCTTTGGAATATCATCCAGGTCTTTTTCATTATCTTGCGGAATAATAATGGTCTTTAACCCTGCACGATGCGCGCTCATTGATTTTTCTTTTAATCCGCCAATAGGCAGAACTCTACCTCTTAACGTAATCTCTCCTGTCATTCCGACTTCACGTTTAACATAACGACCGGTTAATGCAGAAATTAAAGCTGTCGCCATTGTAATTCCAGCAGATGGGCCATCCTTAGGAGTGGCGCCTTCCGGAACGTGAATGTGGATATCCATGTTTTCATGGAAGGAAGAGTCGATCTTCAGTTCATTTGAGCGAGAGCGAATGTAGCTGAATGCCGCTTGAGCCGACTCTTTCATAACGTCTCCAAGCTTTCCTGTTAACGTCAGCTTACCCTTACCTGGTACAACTGATACCTCAATTGATAGTGTATCGCCGCCAACTGACGTATAAGCAAGTCCAGTAGCTGCACCAATTTGATTTTCTTCCTCTGCAAGACCATAACGGAAACGTGTTTTACCAAGCATCTCTTCAACCACTGTTTCTGTTACATTCACACGTTTCTTTTCTCCAGTTACAAGAACTTTTGCAGCCTTCCGACAAAGTGTCGCCATTTGTCGCTCAAGGTTACGTACTCCTGCTTCACGAGTATAATAACGAATGACCTTTTGCAAAGCTTCATTTGTCACACGCATTTTATTACCGTTTAATCCGTGTTCTTTAATCTGTTTTGGTAGCAGATAGGTTTTAGCAATCTCCATTTTTTCAAGCTCTGTGTATCCAGCAATCGAAATGATTTCCATTCGGTCAAGTAGTGGTCCAGGAATGGTGTTCAAGTTATTTGCTGTTGTCACAAACATGACTTTCGACAAATCATATGGCTCTTCAATGTAGTGATCACTAAATGTGTTGTTTTGTTCAGGATCAAGCACCTCAAGTAACGCAGAGGATGGATCTCCTCTAAAGTCTTGCGCCATCTTATCGATCTCATCAAGTAAAAAGACAGGATTAATCGTTCCCGCTTTTTTCATTCCCTGAATTAAACGTCCTGGCATTGCTCCGACATACGTACGTCTATGCCCACGGATTTCTGCTTCATCACGGACGCCTCCAAGTGACATCCGAACAAATTCACGATTAAGTGAACGGGCAATCGAGCGAGCAAGGGAAGTTTTCCCTACCCCTGGAGGGCCTGTTAAGCATAGAATTGGACCTTTAAGCTCTTGAGTTAGCTGCCTAACAGCTAAATATTCTAGCACACGCTCTTTTACTTTTTCGAGTCCGTAATGATCTTCGTTCAACACTTGTTCAGAGTGATTCACGTCAAGCTGATCATCGGTTTCATTGACCCAAGGGAGCTGGATAAGCCAGTCTAAATAAGTTCGTAAAACAGAGCTCTCTGCTGAGCTTGCAGGCATTTTTTCAAAGCGATCTAGTTCCTTTAATGCCTTTTCTTTTATAGATGCTGGCATCTCTATTGCTTCGATTTGCTCTCGTAAGCTACTGACTTCACCAGAGCGACCATCCTTGTCTCCGAGCTCTTTCTGGATAGCTTTCATCTGTTCACGCAAATAGTATTCTTTTTGCGTTTTTTCCATCGACTTCTTCACACGTTGGCTAATTTTCTTCTCAAGCCCGAGAATCTCTTGCTCGTTATTTAAAATGTCAATTAGCTTTACAAGACGCGCATGAATAGAGCTTGTTTCAAGTAATTCCTGCTTCTGCTGCAGCTTAAGTGGAAGATTAGCCGCAATCACGTCCGTTAAACGACTTGCATCAGTAATATCGGCAACAGTCGCCACCGTCTCAGCAGATACTTTCTTTGAAAGCTTTGAGAACTGCTCAAACATGGACATAACATGTCTCATCATCGCTTGTACTTCTGTTGTAACTTCCTCGTCTTCTTCATGAATTGTTGAAATCTCAACATGTAAATAAGACTCATTTGTAATATAACGCTCTATTTTTGCTCGCTGAATTCCTTCCACATGGATACGAACCGTTCCATTTGAAAGCTTTGTCATTTCGTTCACTCGAGCTAGCGTTCCAACTGTGTAGATATCTTCTTCTGTTGGTTGATCAAGCTTAATTTCTTTCTGAGTAGACAGAAAAATTTCCTGGTCATCTTCCATCGCCTGCTGCAATGCCTCTACAGATTTTGTTCTTCCTACATCAAGATGTAGCACCATCTTTGGAAAAACCAATAATCCCCGTAAAGGCAAAAGCGGAATATGCCGTTTCTTTTCTGTTTCGACCATCCGCGAACACCTCCGAATTCCTGTTCCAGACAAATCAGACGAGGATTAGTTTCTTAGTAGACCCTAATCCTCGTTCTGTTATCGTAGTCTATGCGTTCTTGCTGTTATACGCTCACATTATGTCAACATTTCTTTTCATAACTAATCGTCTTTAAAGCTGGTCAAGCACTTTCTCAATTCTATCTTATCCAGGTTTTTTTGTCTATTTATACAGACGTAGCAATTGATCCTTTTGTACCAGCCTGTGCCGGGATGGTTTTTTCTTTGATAGATGGTAATAATGCAAGTTCAAGAACTTCGTCTAATGTCGAAACTGGGATGACTTCCACACCTTCAATTTCCTGTAGGATGGTTTCGGCATTCTCAACCGGAATGATGACTTTGGTTGCTCCTGCTAACTTAGCCGCCTCAACTTTTGCAACTACACCGCCAATTGGCTTAACCTGACCACGAATACTAAGCTCTCCCGTCATAGCAAGATCATGCCTAATCGGTTGTTCATGAATCGCTGAATAAATCCCACATGCAATTGCAATCCCTGCTGACGGACCATCCACTGGCCCCCCACCTGGGAAGTTCACATGAATATCGTAATCAGCAGTTGGCGTTCCCATCCGTCTAAGTACGGTAACTACGTTCTCAACCGAGCCTTTAGCCATACTTTTACGTCGGATTGAACGGGCTTGTGTTCCAGTACTCTCTTCTTCAGCAATTCCAGTAATGTTGATCGTCCCTTTTTGCATGTGAGGAATGACATTGACTTCAATCTCAAGTAATGCACCTAAGTTCGGACCATAGACAGCTAACCCATTCACAAGCCCGATGGCTGGCTCATCGTGGATGCGTTTTTCTGGGCGCGGAGTGATCTGTCCCGCATGGAGCACCCACTCAATGTCACTCACTTGAATCTGCTTTCGCCCCTCTGCTAACGCTAGCCCTGATGCGATTTGAATGATATTAACGGTTTCACGCCCATTTGTTGCATATCTGGATATCTTCACCCCTGATTGTTCTTCAAGCTCAAATTGTATTTTTTGTGCTGCATTTTGAGCGATCTTTATAATTTCCTCAGGCTTTAACGCTCTGAAAAACACTTCCATACAGCGAGACCGAATGGCTGGTGGAATTTCATCCGGTTGTCTAGTTGTTGCTGCAATTAAGCGAAAGTCAGCCGGAAGACCCTTTTGAAAAATCTCATGAATATGCTTAGGTATGTTTGCATTCTCTTCGTTGTAATAGACACTTTCTAAAAAGACTTTTCGGTCCTCTAGTACCTTTAAAAGCTTATTTTGTTGAATCGAATGAAGTTCCCCAATCTCATCAATAAACAAAACGCCTCCGTGTGCTTTTGATACAGCTCCTTGCTTCGGTTGCGGAATTCCCGCCTGTCCCATTGCACCCGCTCCTTGATAGATCGGATCATGAACAGAACCAATTAATGGGTCTGCAATTCCCCGTTCATCAAATCTAGCGGTTGTCCCGTCCAGTTCAACAAAAACAGCTTCTTTAGCAAAAGGCGAGCCTGCATGTGTTTTGGCTTCTTTTAATACTAATCTGGCCGCGGCCGTTTTTCCGACACCTGGAGGACCGTATATAATAACATGCTGAGGATTTGGTCCACACAGAGCTGCTTTTAAGGCACGAATCCCTTCTTTTTGACCTACGATATCCTCAAACCCACTTGGGCGAACCCTCTCAGACAATGGTTCAGTTAACGTAATGGCTCGCATCTTTCTTAATTGTTCCATTTCTTTTTTTGATTCTTTGTCGATACTCACTCGCTGACTACGTTGCCCCTTTAGCAAATTCCAAAAATAGAGGCCGATCACAACACCAAAAAATAATTGTACGATTAACACAATACTTGTCCAGTTCACACCATTTCCTCCTGTCACTCACTAATCTGTGTTTAGTATGACCGAACCGTCGTAGACTCATTACGGCATATTTGTCTAACGCATAGTAAATGTTGGAAGGTAGAACGTACCCAAACAAAAAAAGAGCAGCGACTGCTCGCTACTCTTCTTTTGTTATGCACTTTCTTTTGGTTTTCTAGTATCAATCGTAATTTCTGTACCATCATCTGTTTTAAGAATTGGTGCAGCACCTTCCGTGATACATTTATCGTGAATGATACATTTTACAATGTCTTCACGTGATGGTAAATCAAACATCACATCTAGCATGATTCCTTCAATAATCGAACGAAGTCCACGAGCACCCGTCTTACGTTCAATCGCTTTATTGGCGATCTCAATTAGCGCAGCCTCCGTGAATTCAAGTTCAACATCATCAAGCTCTAAAAGCTTTTGGTACTGTTTCACAAGTGCGTTCTTTGGTTGAGTTAGAATCTCAACAAGCGCTTTTGAATCAAGCGGCTCGAGGCTCGAGATAACAGGTAGTCGACCAATAAATTCTGGAATGAGTCCAAAACGTAATAAGTCTTCCGGAAGTACTTTTGCTAGGTATTCACCTGGTTTTAGTTCTTCTTGTTTTGCCTCAGAACCGAATCCGATAATCTTCTTACCTAGACGGCGTTTGATAATTTGCTCGATGCCATCAAATGCTCCTCCACAAATGAAAAGAACGTTTGTTGTATCAATTTGAATAAATTCTTGATGAGGATGCTTACGTCCGCCTTGAGGAGGCACGCTTGCTGTTGTTCCTTCAAGGATTTTAAGAAGCGCTTGCTGTACACCTTCACCAGATACATCACGTGTAATCGATGGGTTCTCAGATTTACGAGCTACTTTATCAATTTCATCAATGTAAATGATTCCTTTTTCTGCTTTTTCTACATCATAGTCTGCTGCTTGGATCAGTTTAAGTAAGATGTTTTCTACGTCTTCCCCAACATAACCTGCCTCAGTAAGTGATGTAGCATCTGCTACAGCAAATGGTACATTTAAGATACGTGCCAGCGTTTGAGCAAGTAATGTTTTACCACTACCGGTAGGTCCAATCATACAAATGTTACTCTTAGCTAGCTCAACTTCTTCAGAGCGGCTTAATGAGTTAATACGCTTATAATGATTGTAAACTGCTACGGATAGCGATTTTTTCGCATTACCTTGGCCAATTACATAATCATCTAACACTTCACAGATTTCATATGGCTTTGGAATTTCTTGAAACTCTACTTCTTCTTCAGTTCCAAGCTCTTCTTCTACAATTTCTGTACATAATTCAATACATTCATCACATATATACACACCAGGTCCAGCTACAAGCTTGCGAACTTGGTCTTGAGTTTTTCCACAGAAAGAACACTTTAATTGTCCCTTTTCCTCGTTAAACTTAAACATGAGATCACCCCTCACAAAATATTGTACCATTCGCATCAATGTCATGACTATTTATAAGCCTTGTCATGAACATGCGCCGTACATTATCGTCTAGACCCGAATTCCCCTTCAATGATATCTGTGCACATTTCAACACATTCATCACAAATATAAACGCCAGGTCCAGCGACTATCTTTCTTACTTGCGCTTCCGTCTTGCTACAGAAAGAACAGGAAAGTTCCTTACTCTTATCAGCCAAATAAATCACCCCTATAAAGTAAACGATTCATCCTCCGAGTTCAACCAAAAAGCATTTCATTCTATTCTGTTTCTACGAGTTTCAGCTATTGTAGCATACTTTAATTAGTGCGACACTCATTTGCTCTTCTATGTACGGTATCATGCATACATGTCTGTTATAGGTTAGTTTATGTTAAGACACTGTATACATTCAAGATAATTGCTTGAAAACCCTTTTTTTCAAAAGATTTTTCTTACAGTCTCCTAAGCATGTTCAAAAATGGAGCTCATCATACATCAGAATCTGTAGAAGAAAAACAAGGTGCGTCCGAGTCCGCACCTTGTTTCTTAGTGTTCATTAAGCCGTTTTGCTTTCTTCTACAAGAAGATCAATCGCCTTTTGGATCTTAAGATCTGCTTTAAGATTCTCAACTCCACCTTGAGCAGTGAAAATTGTACGAATCTCATCAACAGGACGTTGATACATTTCAGCCATTTTTTCTAGCTCTTTATCAACATCTTCATCAGATACTTCGATTTCTTCTTTAATAGAGATCGCTTCAAGTACTAGATTCGCTTTTACGCGTTTACCAGCATCTTCTTTAAACTGCTCGCGCATCGCTTCTTCGTTTTGTCCAGAGAACTGGTAGTACGTCTCAAGATCCATTCCTTGGCTTTGTAGACGTTGACCAAATTCTTGAAGCATACGATCTGTTTCAGTTGTGATCATTGCTTCTGGAATATCAATTGTTGCATTTTCAGTTGCTTGTTCAATTAAAGCTTCACGTGTTGTATTTTCAGCTGTATCTTTTTTCTGCTTTTCAAGTTTTTCTTTTACTTCTTTTTTAAGCTCGTCTAGCGTTTCAACGTTTTCGTTTACATCCTTAGCAAACTCATCGTTTAGCTCAGGAAGCTCTTTACGCTTGATTTCGTGAACTTTCACTTTAAATGTAGCAGGTTGTCCAGCTAGATCTTCAGCGTGATACTCTTCAGGGAATGTGATCTCAACATCTTTCTCATCGCCAGTTTTCAAGCCAACAAGCTGCTCTTCAAATCCTGGGATAAATGAGTTTGAACCAACTTCTAGAGAGTAGTTCTCAGCCGTTCCACCTTCAAATGCTTCACCATTTGCGAACCCTTCAAAGTCAATAACAGCAGTATCGCCATCTTCAATTGCTCCATCTTCAATAACAACAAGCTCAGCTTGATGACCTTGTAGATGTTTAAGTTCTGCATCAATATCTTCTTCTGTTACTTCTGTTTCTTGAGCTTCTACTTGAAGACCTTTGTACTCACCAAGCTCAACTTCAGGCTTCACTGTAACTGTTGCTTTAAAAACAAGCTCGCTTCCTTTTTCCATTTTCTCGATGTCAATGTCAGGACGATCAACTGGTGTAATCCCAGCTTCATCAACTGCACTTGCATACGCTTCTGGAAGAAGAAGATCTAGAGCATCTTGGTAAAGAGACTCTACACCAAATTGCTTTTCAAAAAGACTACGAGGTACTTTCCCTTTACGGAATCCAGGGATGTTTACTTTTTTAGAAACTTTTTTGAACGCTTCGTCTAAAGCTTGTGTTACCTTCTCTGCTTCAACTTCTACTGTTAAAACTCCTTGATTTCCTTCTTGCTTTTCCCATTTTGCACTCATTCGTGTTCCCTCCAACTATATCTTCGTTCTAAAAACGATTGATTTCCGTTATACATGATTGACAACCACACTATTATAACATAAAGCCCTTGCTTTTCAATGGAAGCACTAGAATTAACAAATGGCTTGCGTAAAATTTTTGGATTATGTATGTATTACCCGTCCGTTTCAGTGAAATGAGGTAGACCATACCTGAAAACTTGACCCTCTAATTCTTCAACAAACTCAATTTTCTCAAGCACGTCTGAGCGGTTTGTTTTAAAGGCCTCCACAATTTCCATTTCATTATAATCACTTGCAATCCTTTCACAAGCAATCATCGTGAACGCAGCCGCATAGCTTCTCTGTTCTGTTTCCTCTGGTAAGAACGGAAAGATTGTTAATGAATGTAACACCATTAATTGTGTAGACATCTCTAAAAGAATAGGATCCTCGTGCTCTAAATACTCAATTAGAAGATGCTTCATCTTTGAAATAAAATGAGTCAGCGCTCCCTCAAGCTTAAGTGTTTCTGGAACAACAACCTGAGTTTGTCCAAGTTTAGTAATGGTTATTTCTTCAGTTACGTTCCAATCCATTAAATATTGCAAGGCATAACTTTGGAGCAGCCAATCATGGGCCGGATCTTCTATGTAAGTAATAAACGCTTCTGTTGCCTGGTGCTGATTCTTCTTACCTAGGTTTTGAATAGCTTGCCATTCAAGCTCGGGATTTGATGATTGAAGTTTGTCTAACTCTTCTTTCTCAACATCATCCGCTACATGATCACCTAACGACTGATCGATAACAGGTAAGCTTTCTGTCATTTGTCTACTAAAATGAAGTAGCTTATAGAGACTCTCCGCATGTTGCGGCGGAAAACGATTTTCAGCTAAGACCGCATCTAGGAGTTCAATAACTTCCTCATATCTAGAAAGCTGGACGAGTAATGAAATATGTACTTGCAAGTTTTCAAAATAATCTCCGGTTCCCTCTCTTAGCAGCTTATCCGTTAAGTTCACAGCCTCTTCCAGCCTACCAAGCTCTACTAAACTGAGCATCTTTCCAAATCGGACCTTTGCGTTTTCCGGTTCAATGGATTCGGCCTGCTCAAAATACTCATGAGCACCCTTACCATCCTTCGCTTTAAGAGCATCCATCCCGAGTTCAAGCAGTCTACGTACTAATCCTGGATAAAGAATAATGTTGTTTTGATCGTTCTTGTGAGATTTATCGGTCATTCGTTTTACTCCCACTCTAATTGGACTCATCGTTTGTCTAAAGCTAGGTAAAGTGTACCAGTTCACCTTTCCTATTACAAATGCAAAAGCATCCAGTCTCAACTTTAGAAAAACGGAGATACCTTTTGACAAAGATACCTCCGACTTTTTCTAATGTACCCTTTAGCGCGCTTCTTCAAACGCTTTAATCTTCTCTTCATGAAGCATAGTTAACCCAATTTCATCCCAACCATTTAACAACATCTTCTTCCAATAAGGATCAATGGAAAAATGAGCTTCAAACCCTTCTCCACTTACAGTTTGCTCTTCTAAGTTAACGGTTAGTGAATAAAGATCTTGTTCTGCCTTCTCGAGAAGTTCATTTACTTCTTGCTCATTTAGGCGAATGGGAAGCATACCATTTTTCACACAGTTATTATAGAAGATATCGGCAAAGCTTGGTGCAATAATCACTTTGAATCCATAATCATGTAACGCCCAAGGTGCATGCTCCCTAGAAGAGCCGCAACCAAAGTTATTACCTGCAACAAGAACAGATGCGTCTGCTGCTTCAGGTTTATTCAAAGCGAACTCTGGATTATCTGAGCCATCAGAGAGAAAACGCCAATCAAAAAAGAGAAACTGTCCGAAGCCTGTTCGTTCCACTCGCTTCAAAAACTGTTTTGGAATGATTTGATCCGTATCGACATTTACACGATTTAAGGCGGCCGTTTGACCTGAATGAATTGTTAATGGCTCCATTTACTTCACCCCTTCCGTTCTAAACGTTCGTACATCTACAAAACGACCAGCAATTGCTGTAGCTGCAGCCATTTCAGGACTTACTAAGTGGGTTCTGGAGCCCTTCCCCTGTCTACCTTCAAAATTACGGTTTGAAGTAGATGCACATCGTTCACCTTCAGGAACGACGTCAGGGTTCATACTTAAGCACATACTACAACCAGACTCACGCCATTCAAATCCTGCCTCTTTAAATACTTGATCAAGCCCTTCTTTCTCTGCTTGCTTTTTCACTCGTTGAGATCCCGGAACAACAAGTGCACGAACATGTCCAGCGACCTTTCTACCTTGTATAATCTCGGCTGCCGCTCGCAAATCACTGATACGGGAGTTCGTACAGGAACCAATGAAGACATGTTGTATTTCAATAGAAGAAATAGGCGTACCCGGTGTTAAATCCATATATTCAAGCGCTTGTTCGATCCCTCTTTTTTCTGACACAGATTGAGCATTCTCAGGGGACGGCACCACATCCGTTATTCGTACTCCTTGTGAAGGATCTGTCCCCCACGTGACCATCGGTTCAATCTCAGACGAATCGATAATGACTGTACGATCATAAGCTGCTCCAACATCTGTTGCCAGTTCACTCCACTGGTGTTTAATGATTTCGAATTCCTCACCTTTTGGAACAAATTGACGTCCCTCCAGATAGTCAAAGGTTACTTGATCGGGACTAATTAGACCTGCTTTTGCACCAGCTTCAATCGACATATTACAGATCGTCATGCGCTCTTCCATGGTTAATCCTCTAATGGCGTCTCCGGTAAATTCAATAATGGAGCCTGTTCCAACATCCACGCCAAATTTTGAAATGATTGCAAGAATGACATCTTTTGCAGAAATTCCTGTACCCAGTTGACCTGTTATACGCACTTCAAGGGTTTTAGGCTTTGATTGCCATAAAGATTGAGTAGCCAGAACATGTTCGACTTCACTTGTACCGATCCCGAATGCAATCGCACCAAACGCACCATGTGTAGATGTGTGACTATCCCCACAAACGATGGTCTTCCCAGGCTGAGTTAACCCAAGCTCTGGACCAATGACATGGACAATCCCATTTTCCGGGCTTTTTAAGTCAGCAATCTCAATGCCAAATTCGTTGCAGTTCTCAGCAAGGGTATCCATTTGTTTTCTTGCAATCATATCCGTAATATCGTAACGGTTTACTGTTGGCACATTATGATCCATTGTGGCAAATGTGAGATCAGGGCGCCTTACCTTTCTCCCAGCTAAGCGCAAGCCTTCAAAAGCTTGAGGAGACGTTACTTCGTGTACAAGATGCAAGTCAATATAGAGTAGACTTGGTTTCCCCTCTTCTGCGGTTACTTCATGGGCATTCCAGATTTTTTCAATGATTGTTTTAGGTGCCATCTGCGATTCCTCCTCATTCTGACATTATTTCGTTTGTTCGGTACCTATAAAAGCAAGAACAGCATCCGTCATCTCTGTTGTTGTGACTGCCTCTTGATTTCCGTATACTAGGTCAGCTGTGCGCACGCCTGAATCAAGCGCTGCATTGATTGCAGACATCACTGCTTCTGCTTCTTTTTCCATTTTAAAAGCGTATTTCAGCATCATCGCTACAGAGGCAATGGTAGCTAGTGGATTAGCTAAACCTTTTCCAGCAATATCTGGAGCAGATCCATGAATGGGTTCATAAATTCCTGGTCCCTCTGCACTTAAGCTAGCTGATGGAAGTAAACCAAGTGATCCTGAGATCATTGAAGCTTCATCACTTAGAATATCTCCAAATAAATTCTCTGTTACTAACACATCGAATTGCCGTGGATTACGAATCAACTGCATAGCAGCATTATCAACAAGCATGTGCTCAAGTGTCACGTCTGGAAATTCTTCTGATATTTCATTTGCGATTTCTCTCCATAAGCGACTTGATTCGAGTACATTTGCTTTATCTACAGACATTACTTTTTTACCTCTTAGCTCTGCTAATTCAAAGGCCATCCGAACAATTCGTTCAATTTCACTTCGCTTGTAAGATAATGTATCAACAGCCGCTTCTTCGCCGTCAACGTCCAAGCGCTCGCTCGGTTCACCGAAATAAAGGCCCCCCGTTAATTCTCTAACAATGAGTAAATCAATGCCCCTTACAACGTCTTCTTTAATAGTAGACTCTGAAACCAAGCTGTTGTAAATTGACACTGGACGTAAATTTGAAAACAACTCCAGCTCTTTGCGAATGCGCAAAAGTCCTTTTTCGGGACGTAAATGAGCCGGATGGCTATCCCACTTCGGACCGCCTACAGCACCTAATAAAATAGCATCACTTTCTCTACAACGATCAAGTGTCGTTTGTGGCAACGGATCTTCAAATTGATCGACTGCCGTTCCACCAATGGCTGCTGTCTCATATGAGAACTCATGACCAAATATGTCTCCAACTTTATCTAATACTCTCACAGCTTCCGTTACAACTTCAGGTCCAATTCCGTCTCCTGGTAAAAGCGTTATCTGTTTTTTCATAGTCAGAATCTCCTATATATTGACCTTGTTCGTTTGTTCCTGTTCATAAGCTTTTCGGATTAATGTCCGATTCACAGCGTTGATGTAGGCTTTAGCCGATGCTTCTAGCACATCATGTGCTGTACCTCTTCCAGACGACTCGAACCCTGCGTATTTAACCTGCACATAGACTTCGGCTAATGCGTCTCCACCACCATTTACTGATTGAATGCGGTAGTCTTCCAAACTGACAGGTCCCTCAATGATGCGTTCAAGTGTGTTATAAATGGCTTCAACACTACCTGACCCAGTTGCGGCCTCTTGAGCCATTTCACCTGATGGCAGCTTCATTGTAATCGCTGCTGTAGGAATGTTGTTTGTTCCATAATTAACTTGAACTGTCTGAAGTTCATAAGATTCTTGAATGGCATCCGTCATCGTTTCAGTCATTAATGCAAACAAATCGTCTTCCGTGACTTCCTTCTTCTTATCACAAAGATCTTTAAATGCATCAAAGATTTGTTGGAATTGCGTAGAGTCACCCGCAAAACCTAGCTCGGTCAGCTTTTCTTTAAATGCGTGTCTTCCTGAATGTTTCCCAAGAACCATAGAACTCTCATGAACTCCAACTAGCTCTGGAGTAATAATTTCATAGGTCTCTTTGTTTTTCAGCATACCATCCTGGTGGATACCAGATTCATGAGCAAATGCATTGGCACCAACAACTGCTTTATTTCCAGGAACCGGCATGTTTGCTAGCTTACTCACTAGGGAGCTTGTGCGTTTAATTTCTTTTAACGTTAAACCTGTATCTGCTTTGTAGTAATCTTTGCGGATATTAAGGGCAACAGCAATTTCTTCAAGTGCAGCATTACCTGCACGTTCTCCAATCCCATTCACTGTACATTCTACTTGACCTGCACCATTTTGAATCGCTGCCAAGGAGTTTGCTACAGCCATCCCTAAATCGTTATGGTTATGTGTAGACAGGACCACTTTATCGATGCTTGGAACATGTTCTTTCATATAAGCAAACATTTTTCCAATTTCATGTGGGGTTGTAAATCCAACCGTATCTGGCAAATTAATAACCGTGGCTCCAGCTTGAATGGCTTCTTCTACTAATCGAGCTAAGAAAGGAAGCTCTGCACGACTTGCGTCTTCAGCAGAAAACTGAACATGAGGGAACTTTGATGCTGCAAGCTTCACACTTTGAACTGCTCTCTCTACTACCTGGTCAGGCGTCATATTCAGCTTGTATTGCATGTGAATAGGAGAAGAGGCAATAAATACATGAAGTCTTGGCTCCGCACTATCTTTTAAGGCTTCCCATGCTGTATCAATATCTGATTGAACGGCACGAGCCAGGCCAGTGATCGAGCTGTTTTTGACGGTACGAGCAATCTGCTGAACAGATTGGAAGTCTCCTTTTGAAGAGGCTGGAAATCCAGCCTCCATAATGTCCACTCCAAGGCGTTCTAGCTGTCTTGCAATTTCAAGCTTTTCTTCTAGATTCAAACTGACTCCAGCCGATTGCTCTCCATCGCGCAACGTGGTGTCAAAGACATTAATTTTTCGCACTGCCCACCACTCCTTTTGATTTGCCTTTCACAAATGGCATCATTTCACGAAGCTCACGACCAACCACTTCAATTGGATGATTTTTCTCTGCTTCATTAATTGCTGTATACTCTGGACGATTCGCTTGGTTCTCAAGAATCCAGCCTTTAGCAAACTTACCTGTTTGGATATCAGACAGAATGCCTTTCATTGCTTTTTTCGTTTCGTCTGTTACGATACGAGGTCCAGCTTGGAAGTCTCCCCATTGTGCTGTATCAGAGATTGAATAACGCATTGTTTCAAGTCCACCCTCATACATTAGATCAACAATTAGCTTTAATTCATGTAAACATTCAAAGTACGCTACTTCTGGCTGGTACCCAGCTTCAGTTAATGTTTCAAAACCAGCTTTTACAAGGGCAGCTGTACCACCGCATAATACGGCTTGTTCACCGAATAGATCCGTTTCTGTTTCTTCTTTAAACGTTGTTTCAAGCACACCCGCACGAGCGGCACCGATTTGTTTTGCATATGCAAGGGCCGTGTCTTTTGCTTGACCTGTTGCATCCTGGAATACAGCGATTAGTCCTGGTACACCTGCGCCTTCTTCAAATGTACGACGAACAAGATGTCCTGGACCCTTTGGAGCAACTAAAAATACATCTACGTTAGATGGTGGTACGATTTGGTTAAAGTGAATGTTAAAACCATGAGCAAATACAAGTGCTTTTCCTTCTGTTAGCTCTGGCTCAATTTCGTTTTTGTAGATTGTCGGTTGATGCTCATCCGGAAGAAGGATCATGATTAAATCAGCTTGTGCTGACGCATCTCTTACCGTTTGAACATCAAATCCATCTTCAGCTGCTTTATCCCATGATTTCCCCTGGCGTAATCCAACAACAACTTGAACACCGCTTTCGCGAAGGTTTAATGCGTGTGCGTGACCTTGTGAACCATATCCAATGATTGCAACTGTTTTACCTTGTAGTAGTCCTTCATTTACATCACCGTTATAATATACTTTTGCCATTAGAAATCTCTCCTCTTTTTTAAATAGATAATTTAATATATTTGGAATGTCACTTGTTCCTGTTAGTTAATTAAGCTTAGCCTGTTTGGATCCGCTATTACCTTTTTAGAGCTACGACTTAATGCTGTTTCGCCGGTTCTGGCGAGCTCCTTAATTCCATAAGGCCGAAGGAGATCAATAAGCGCCTCGACCTTTTCATGGTCACCGACGACTTGAAGCGTCATGCTTTCACGCCCAATGTCAATTGTTTGTGCACGAAATGTGTTAACCAGAGCAGCAATTTCACCTCTTTGTTCAGGAAAGGCAACAATTTTAATGAGGGCAAGCTCGCGAGCAATAATTGCCTCATCGGTAATGTCCTTCACCTTTAAGACATCAACCTGCTTATGGAGCTGTTTTAATACCTGCTCGATGTTATTCATCGTGTCTACTACAACAACAAATGTCATCCTTGATACGGAAGGGTTTTCCGTTACACCAACGGTAATACTCTCAATGTTATAGTGTCTTCTTGCAAACAATCCGGTGATACGGTTTAATACACCTGAGCTATTGTTTACAAGCGTAGAAATCGTTCGCTTCATGGTCTAATCCCCTCCATTTCGTGATGACCTTTCCCTGGACAAATCATTGGGTAGACATTCTCTTCTTGAGCCACTCTACAATCCATTAAAACTGGACCATCGTGAGCAAGCATTTCTTCAATCGCTGACTCCATATCCTTTAGTACTTCAACTTTCATCGCCTTAATGGAGTACGCTTCCGCCAGCTTCACAAAATCAGGCTGGATTGGGAAAAGTGAGTTTGAATAACGCTCTCCGTGGAAAAGCTGTTGCCACTGGCGAACCATTCCAAGTGATGCGTTATTCACAATAACAATTTTCACCGGCAAGTTCAGTTCCTGTAAAATGGACATTTCCTGCAGAGTCATTTGGAATCCAGCATCACCGATAATGGAAACGACGGTTGATTCTGGCTCAGCGATTTGAGCACCAATTGCTGCCGGGAACCCAAAGCCCATTGTTCCAAGTCCACCTGATGTGACCCAGCGGTTGGGTTTATCAAATTTATAGAACTGGGCTGACCACATTTGATGCTGGCCAACGTCTGTTGTCACGATTGCTTCACCTTTGGTTTTTTGATAAATCTTTTCGATTAAATGTTGAGGTTTAATCGTTTCATCCTCTTGCTTATACCAAAGAGGGAAATCCGTTTTCTTTAGCTGAAGACTAGCTTTCCAGTCTGCATGATCTGCTTGTGCGCCTTGTTCAGCAATAAGCATCTTTAATGCTTCTTTTGCATCTCCTACAACCGGGATTTGCGTCTCGATATTCTTTCCGATTTCCGCTGGATCCACATCAATGTGTGCAATCGTCGCATTTGGAGCAAAAAATTCTAATTTTCCTGTAAGACGGTCATCAAAACGAGCACCAATGTTAATTAATAAGTCGGCTTCATGAAGCGCCATATTTGCGGCATACGTTCCATGCATCCCCGCCATACCTAAGTGTAATTCATGGTTACCTGGGAAGTTCCCTAGTCCAAGTAGTGTGTTTACAACCGGAATTTGCTGTTGCTCCACATATTCATATAAATACTCGCTTGCTTTAGCATGAAGAATGCCAGCTCCTGCTAAAATAACGGGCTTTTTCGCTTGTGTGACAGCTTCCGCAAGCTTACGAATTTGTTGACGATTTGGGATAATTGTCGGTTGATATCCCGGTAAACTCACTTCACCGCTATAGTCAAATAACCCAGAATCTTGCGACACATCTTTTGGCAGATCAATTAGGACTGGACCTGGTCGCCCCGTTGTTGCGATATGGAATGCTTCCTTAATAATTCTTGGAAACTCTTCTACCGACCTCACTTGAAAATTATGCTTTGTAATTGGCATCGTAATCCCTAGCATATCTGCTTCTTGGAAAGCATCTGTTCCAATTAGTGATTTAGCTACCTGACCCGTAATAACAACAAGTGGAAGTGAATCAATCATCGCATCTGCAATTCCCGTTACTACATTTGTCGCTCCGGGTCCGGAGGTTACAACACATACACCAGGTTTCCCTGCTACTCTTGCATATCCTTCCGCAGCATGAATGGCGCCTTGTTCGTGCCTTGCTAAAATATGACGAATACCTGTTTTGTAGATTTCATCATAGGTTGGAAGAATAGCTCCTCCTGGATAGCCAAAGATGACTTCAACGTTCTCTTTTGCTAATGCTTCAATCAGCATTCCTGACCCTGATAGTACTTTTGGTGCCTCTTGGTTTTCAATGTTCACAACAAGCTCCTGTTTTTTTGTTTTCGTTGACATCTTTGCTCCTCCTTTTTAGTCCAAAGCGTATGGGAATATAAAAAAAATCTTTCCGCGCCCAACAAGCCACGTTTGTAGCTGAAGGGGCGAAAAGATTAGCTTTTCACGGTACCACCCTAGTTCACCAAAAATCAATTTGGTCTCATGGACAAAACATTCTGTCCGTTTTAATAACGAGTGCTGGTACACCCGGTCTCCCTAGTAAATTAGCCCGTAGCCAATCGTTCAGTAAGACTCTCAGAGGTGAGTTTCGGAATATCTTCTGCACCGCTTCTCAGCAACGCGGCTCTCTTTAGCAGAAAGGCTATTCGTACTTTCCTCATCAACAATTTAACAATTATATTTTCATGACTCCGCCAGTATTTGCAGAGGTTACTAGTTTTGAGTAACGGGCTAGATAGCCTTTTTTCACTTTTGGTTCTGGTTCTGTCCAGCCAACCTTACGGCGAGCTAGCTCTTCTTCATCAACCAATAGATGAATCCCTCGATTTGGAAGGTCGATCTTAATCGTATCTCCGTTTTCAACAAAGGCAATTGGTCCACCCTCGGCAGCTTCAGGAGAGATATGTCCAATAGAGATTCCTCGTGATGCACCAGAGAATCGTCCATCCGTAATTAAAGCAACCTTTGTACCAAGACCTCTACCTTGGATGGCTGAGGTTGGTGCGAGCATTTCCGGCATACCCGGTCCACCCTTAGGTCCTTCGCTACGAATAACAACCACATGTCCCTCTCTTACTTCACCTTTATTAATCTTCTCTTGTGCTTCTTCTTGAGATTCAAAGACAATTGCTTCGCCTTCAAACACTTGGATAGAAGGATCAACAGCACCCACTTTAATAACGGCTCCGTCTGGTGCTAGGTTACCAAATAGGATTGATAAACCACCCACTGGACTATATGCAGTATCTTTGTCTCTTATGACATCTTTATTCGTCACTTCTGCGTGTTTCACATTTTCATAGAGGCTTTTACCAGTGATCGTGATCCGATCCGGATGAACCGCCCCTTCAATTTCACAAAGTTGTTTGATGATGGCACTCACACCACCAGCTTGATGAACATCATCCATCGAATAGTCAGATGCCGGGCTAATCTTACTTAAATAAGGAATTCGCTCAGCCACTTCATTAATTCGGTTAAGATCATATTCGACTTCCGCCTCGTGAGCGATCGCTAATGTATGAAGAACCGTGTTCGTTGAACCACCCATTGCCATATCAAGGGCAAATGCATCATCAATGGTTTCTTGAGTGACGATATCACGTGGACGAATATCTTTTTCAATGAGATTCATTAAGTGTTTAGCAGCATCTTTAATTAATTGATGACGCTTATTAGATGTTGCTACAATTGTTCCGTTACCCGGAAGTGCAAGTCCCAGCATTTCCATTAATGAGTTCATGGAGTTCGCTGTAAACATTCCCGAACAGGAGCCACATGTCGGACAAGCTTGCTGTTCAATTTCAAGCAGCTCTTCTCTTGTCATTTTCCCGGAAGAAAAAGCTCCTACTCCCTCAAATACTGAAACAAGTGAAAGACTCTCGCCCTCTTTTGTTCGACCCGCTTCCATCGGTCCACCTGATACAAAGACTGACGGTACGTTCGTTCGAACCGATGCCATTAACATTCCTGGTGTAATTTTGTCGCAGTTTGGAATGTAGAACACTCCATCAAACCAGTGAGCATTAATAACCGTTTCAGCCGCATCGCAGATAATCTCGCGACTTGGTAGGGAATATCTCATTCCGATATGTCCCATGGCGATTCCATCATCTACACCAATCGTGTTGAATTCAAATGGAATCCCACCTGCTTCAATAATCGCTTCCTTAGCAACCTCTGCAAATTTATTTAAATGCATGTGCCCAGGAATAATATCAATATATGAATTACAGACTCCGATAAACGGTTTGTCCATATCCTCTTCTCTAACACCCGCTGCTCGAAGTAAGCTTCTGTGAGGTGCACGATCGATTCCTTTTTTGATCATATTACTTCTCATTGCTACCCGCTCCCACATCAGTGTAATCTGTTTATTCGGCCACATATAACATTGTCATGGGCATAAACACGTGTGAATCTTCCGTTAACTCTTATTAGATAGAAGAATCAAAAATCTTTGTCAGCATTTCTTACGTTGTTTGTTAAAAGTGTTTTGTTATTGAGACTTATCATACGCCTCTTGCTAGCGAGGGTCAACCGTTTTAACGAAAATAATTAGATAATTTAGATAGATTCAATTATTGTATGCGGTTACATCCTTGCTAATAAAAAGTTTTAAGATTTCTAAAAAAATTGTCATACTTTTTAAAAAAACGGGGATAGTAGTCTTAGGTGATGAAAATGAAACGAACAAAAAACATGTTTCAAAAAATGTCAGAGTTAAAACTATTCTCTCTCTTATTCAAAAAACAACCACTAACTCATCTCGTGCTTGTCAATGACCATTGGAAACAGTGCCCTGACGCAATGGATAAGAAATTGTGTGAGCTGCTCCATCAACGCAATTTTTATCCAACGGCTAACCAGATGATCTATGGGGTACGAACGAATGTCGCTTTAATTCCTTACAAGCTAGCTTTTGTTAAAGCGAGTTCAGAAGCGAAGCAAGAGCGCATTAAAAGAGTTCTCCGTAAAAAAGGATGGACGGTTTACTTTTACACACAGGAAAATGTCACGAGTGAGAATCCTTCGTGGCTGCAAGCGATTACTTCTAGCTCTACCCAAACAAAAAACGCCTATCTGCAAACCTAACGGCAGACGGCGTTTTTTTGGTTGATTTTATTGTTCGTGTGTTAGACTAAAGGGCGCAGAGAATAAAGAATTTGAGGTGTGCCATTATTGAGTAATCCAAGCATACGAATAAAAAAGATTTGGGAAGACGAGACTCTTATAGAATGTCGTTTAGAGTTTTTTACTACAAGTAGTAAAGTGTCTTTAGATGTCTACACAACAATTGCTGATCTAGAAGAGTTAAGACAAGGGATCATTCACTTCAACCCGGTCGCAGGGGCAGAATGGATTTGGACATCAGGTGAGAATACGGATGAAACAACTCATTATCTATCTGTACGATTTTTTAACCATACGAACAGAGGGCATGTGGGTCTTGAGATCATTCTTGATAATAAACAAGACGTACCTGAGTCTTTATATTCACATTTTTATATTCTCACAGAGTTGAATCAGCTAGATGACTTTGCACTTAAACTGAAGCTGCTAATCAACAAGGACGTTTCTGAGATAGAAGGACTACTACCCACTTCGTAATTTTTTCTATGACGAAAAAACGATCTTAAGAATTAATGCTTAAGATCGTTTTTTAAACCTATGTAATTCTTCTCGGTAACGTCCCAGGAGGACGTGCGATATTAAGGCAATTACTTTGATCTACCAGTACTTGCGCTATATTCTGTGTAAAATTTGTGTAAATTATAATTTTGTATAAATCCCTTTATTCTCTATTCAAGTATATATAGATGAAAAGTTTTCTTCTATATATACTTGGGTTTTCCTAGCTAAGAAACACCATTTATCGCCTTTGCTATTTGGGTAATGAACAAAGCCTCCATTATTTACGTCTATTTTCTTTTTTATTTCAGGTCTTAATAGAAAGTTCTCTTTAAGCCAATCTTCTCCCTTACCAGTAATCGTCTTTAGATCACTCATTGACCACCATACTTTATTAATAGCTAATTGATTAGCTCTTTCCCCTACATAGAGATCTATTTCCTTTCTTACCAACTCTCTAAATTCTTCTTCTTTGGCTTTGATCGTAAATTCAATCATTATCATTTACTCCTTTTTGTTCCAATTCACTATTGTTTTATGTTGGATCGCAAATGATGGCTTTTTTTTTGAAGTGCAATAAAGTTGAACCAAGGTAAGGTTACTCTTACTGAATGTTTTAATATAAGCTCTAAATTTTTGTTATCCTCGTAACAAATTGACCATCTCTTTTAAATGTTGTTGATTTGTAACCTGGGATATCCTTTCGCCCCTCAGTTCCCCAAGCTTTTGATGAACCAAGTAGTTTCTTTAAACCTTCTGAAAGTTGTACTTCTTCGCCATGAAATTTAGCGCTTTTAATTATAAACATAATATATATCCCTCTCTTCTATGATTTAATACTTTTTCTATCACAATAATCATCTCACTACTTTAAGTAAAGATAAATAAATAACGAAGCGATAACGCATAAAGAGAATTTTTGACTAGCAGAAAAGATACAATCCTTTACCATATAAGTGGAGTAGCTGCCTTTTTCTTTTACAAGTTTAATGTATCGTGACTTTAAGACCTCTTCCTTCTCTTCTAATGGTACTTGGTTGGTTGACGCGAATCTCCCCTGATCGTCCCTCAATCGGTCGTGATTGAAGGATCTCTTTGGCTGGCTGCTTCTGTTCCATTCTTCTTGTGATAACTTCTCTAAGATCATCTTTGACGTCCCCCTTCTCTTCTTTCGCTTTCCATGTCTGCTCCATCCATAGCTGGTAGTCTGATAGCTCCCACAGTAGGGGAGAGAGAGGGACGTCAGTTTTTAAATGTTCACTAATCAATCCCTTGAAAGTCTCAGAATGAGCACTTGCAAAAAGTGCTGCTCGAATGATTTGATTACGATCTAATGTTGTTGCATGAAAGAGATTGTTTACGTACTTTCTAAATTCCTCATCGTATCTCACGGTTGGTCTATACATTCTCATTCTCTATCTCTTTCAATCCAATTAGTTCTAACAGGCATTGACGTTCCTCTTCCGTTAGGTAGATATCAGTGCTTTCAAGTAGCTCCATTGCCATTTCCTTTGTCATAGGTGTTTGCCCCCTTTAAATGTAAGGACGTCTTGTTGTCCTTTGATAAAGGCTATGGATCACTGCTTGTCCACTATGCACGTTTTTTGCCCTGAATAAAAAAACAAATCTTTGTCAATGCTTTTGATGAGGTGATGAGAATGTTTGGATTGGGGAAGAAACGAACAGAATTCGGTAAGATGTTAGATAGGAACAATATTTCGCAACAAGAGATGGCTCAGGCATCAGGTGTTAATCGGACCATCATTTCCAAGATGTGTAATGATGAAGAGTACAGACCGAAGATAGAAACCGAGGTTAAAATTAAGAAGGGACTTGAAAAGTTAAATTTATAATTGGAAACTTTATGTTGTCGCACACCGTAGAAAATAGTACGATTTACTTACTAAAGGCGGTGAAGTCCATGAGAGCTTTTTTTAAGATCTTAAGACTATTCGGCGATGCTAAGGCTGTAAGCAAAGGCACTTACCATAAACGAGTTGCCAGGAGAACGGTAGCAAGGCCTGCACATAGAGCAGTTAATAAGTCAGTAAGGAAAATGTTTAGATAATTAATGTCTATTTTTGTCGAAAGAGTATGACTAAAGCATTAAAACTTTTATAATAAATAACTGTGTTCATTACTTAATTAAAGGGGACTACATCATGAAAAAGATATTATTATCGTTAGGACTAATAAGTGTATTAGCTTTGGCCGCCTGTGGTGATAGCGATGAACCAACAACAAGCGAGCCCGCAGAAACCGAAGACATAACTGCCGATGCTGAGACAGATGAGGCTGCAGAAGAATCTAATATTATAGAAGCAGACTCTGATAACGATTGGGAAACACAAGTTGGAGAAACGAATGAGGATGGCACTATAAAACTGTTGGCTAGAAGCGAAGATCCAGTCGATATTGAAACAGGACCAATGACTCTCTCGTTTCCACAGGTTACTGTAAGCGAGGTTGTTGAATGGCCTGAGGAATTAGCGGAGTACTATGACTTCGAAGCTACTGGTATTATTCAGATTGATATGGAAATCTCAAATACAGAGGATGAAGATATTAATTTTTATATGGACCAAGCAACTATTACAACTAACACTGGCGAACAGTTAGAACCTGATTTACTGGCTAGCGATCATATTGGTGGAGAATTTTTAGGAGCAGTTAATAAAAGCGGAAGCATTCGCTATATGTTGCAAAATTCTGATCCAAACGAAGTTGAATGGGTACGTATTTTAATCGATGCCCCAAGTGACGAAAATTATAATTCTATCGGTAGCAGCATTGATATTCAAATTGATTTTTAACAAATTAAGGAATTATAAAGTTAAATCTGAGCCTCTTTCCCAATAGAGGTTCTTTTTTCTAGTTGTAATACGAACATTCATTCGCATATAATAAGAGCAAGATATCAGATCAGGAGTGTTTATGATGCCATCATTTGAAGAGATCGAAGAATATAAAACGTACTTACGTAGAGGGAATCTGACTTGGGAAGGTAGTCGGATGATGCTACCGGAACATAAAGAAGCTATTCGACTATCAAATGAGCGTGATTACCGCAAAGAAAAGCATGAATTGGATCCAAATGAGTTGCAGGAGATTGGTTATGTGGTTATGGATGCATTAAATCACACAAAAAGTGTGGTCATTAATTATTGGCGCGATTGGGAGTACCATAACGTGGTTTGCTGTATTGGATCTGTTTCGAGAGATCAGAAGCAAATTAAAGTGGAAATGGATGATGGGGAGATTGAATATATAGCAGTAGACTGCTTAAGAAGTATCCAGGTAATATAAAAAAGAGCCTTTTAAGCTCTTTTAAGTATTATGGAAACAATATTAAATTTCTTTATAAAGTATAGGTTTTAAATGCATTAATAGATCTAAGTCCTGCTCTGAAGTTTGATTTTGCATTATTACTACTGTTTTATTAGCTGTAATAGTAAAATCATAACTTTTCTTCTCAAACGTTAAAGCACAGTTCAAAGAACTAAGTTTCCCCGCTGCTTCTAGCCTACTATAATCTTCATTTAAATTAACATGATCACCAAAAAGAGCAACACTTTTTAATGAACCGTCATTAAAACCACTTATCCACCCTCCCCAAACATTCTCAGAATGTTTAACTAGATAAGGAAAATCAACATTTGATCTTGAAACCCTGAATTTATCACCAAATACTTTACTAAAACGTCTTACCCACCCATTAACTCCGCCTTTATCACCTTCAACTAGTAGTAACTTTTTCTCAGGATGATAATAAGCGTTCATATTCTTACTTTCAATAAATTGCTTAAATAAAATTTCTTGATCGTAAGCTCTTCCGGACTTCTTTTTTAACTTTTCATGGACTATTACATATTTTTGAAAACCTTCATAATAGTCTTTAGTTGTCAAAGTTAATAAACTGCTTGGTTGGTCGTTGCCTTCCAAAGGGAGTTGATCGTCATCAGAAGAATAACGACTATTTGGATTTGTAAAGTCTAAAAAACTTTCTACATCTAGAAAATGATAAGCTCTCACATTAGTCCCCCACTAAGGTCAAAAAATTCACGCTTGAATTTTGGAAATCTCTGAGTGAATTGGTGACACATATTATACTTTTGTTACTAATTGTAACAGAACTTGTGCCAAAAGTAACGGGTCTATTATAACTATATGAGAAATTAGAAATTGTTTTCATATCAACATTTTTAACAGCCAAACCTACAAAAGGATTTTTCTCTCCAAAAGATATTGTAAATTTGTAAGTGTTATCTGTATTTTTAGCACCAGTTATTTCTTTCACTCTATCCAGTATAGGTACTATTGTTTCATTTAAAAGGCTTGTAGCTTTTTCGTACGAGGCGTGAAAATCTCTAATACGCACTGTAAGATTACCTTTTAAATCTCCATTTGCATCCTCCATATCTGAGTAGCTAAAATATAAAGGTAAACCATTGAGATAAATTCTAAAAGTTTTGTCACTTACAATTTCTATTTCATCTACTTCATCAATAGCATCAAAATTACGTTTAATTTCCCTTATAACACTTTCATCAAAGCTGCCTACATAGTTAGCAATTATGTTCCAAGTGGAATTAGAATTTCTAAGAATAATAATTATTTTATTAACCCAAAGATTGAATTTCCTCCAATAATTATACAAGGTAGCTACTGTACCCAACACTCCTAATGTAAGGTTTAGAAATGTGAACCAATTAGACAGAATAAAAGAAAAACTATTGTAAACCAAAATTGAAATAACTACTACTGTTAATAACAACGTAGAAATCCAAAATTTTTGACTATACATAATTTTAGTTTTTCTCATAAGTCATCTTCCTTCGTTTTTTGTAATTATTTTATCACATAAAGTGAATAAAAAGTAAATAACTAATAGGTTTACAATGAGATAATGCAAATGATTTTGTGTGTACTTCTATAGTTTCCTTTAACAGTATATTATAAACCATCATTAATGGTTAATTATGTACAAAAGAGCCTAACCACTTTGGGTTGGGCTCTACCTCTTATATACCCCGCCAACAGGATAACACTATCTATACAAAGTATAGCATAGGCTCTCGTTTAGAGGGTCTTTTTTATTTAAATAACTGCTCCCATGTTTTAGGCCCAACGATTCCATCTTGAGTAAGTCTATTCGCTTTTTGGAAAGCTTTGATTGCTCTTTCAGAAGCAGGTCCGATCAAACCATCTATGGCTAGCTGGGCTCCATGAAGATTAAGAACTGCTTGAGTTAAGTGATTCCACCAAGTCGAAGTGCTGTCTCTGCGAATGGTTGCTGTTGCTTTCAATGTTTTAGGACCTACAAGACCATCCACAGTCGTACCACCGAAATACTGAGCAATACGGATCACTGCGTTTTTAGATAGTGGTCCTGATACACCATCTACAACTAACGGCGTGAAGTTTCCTTTTCTAGCTTCTGGATATCCCCGACTGTTCATGAAGCCTTGAGCAGAACGAATGAAGGGTGAACCTGTTGGTGTCGGAATAGCTGGCTCTGGGGACGTCACCTCTTCCCCTCCAATCTCCGTCTTGACGTCTTCTACCTTTGTAGGGGTAAAGTTAAGTTTAAGGTCAGGACGTCTTCCTGCTCTCATCTGTGCTGTGGTCAGACCGCCTGTCATTTCTAGGTGAGGATAATCCTTAAAACTTGTCCAATCGCCTCCCCATTTAAACCCTAGTAATTTACCGATAGCAGCTACTCTTCGCCATTGTGCATTAACTACCCAGGTTGCTTCTGATCCATCGTGGTTAGTCAAGAAGTAATCGACCGCTACACCAAAGTTGTGATTACTATATCCTGCTTTTGCATTTGTGACGATGCTACCAGGTGTAGTCCGTCCTTGATTATAAATACGTGTTTGTTCCGCAAAAGATCGGAAACCAGAACTAATCTGAACGTTAATATTTTCAGCATAAGCACGCTTGATCATCTCAAGCGCGCTCTCTTTCACCACGTTATTCATGCCCGAACCCATATTCCTTGTTGAACGATCTAACAATGTTTGAAGTGATACTCTACTCATTTCCCTTCACTCTCCTTTGATTGTGTTTTTTCTTCTTCTGGTCCATGTTGATCAAATCCACGTAACTTCTCTTGGATCATTGGTGGTACCTTCAACCCAATATGTGCTGCGTTTTCTGTGATGGATAGGATTTCATTTGCCATATAAAAAAGCACAGTCGCTGTAGCAACCATGCCGTTGAGGTCTAAAATCCTATCAATAATGTTTGCCACGATGATGATTCCAAACATGGCAATCTTTCGAGCATAACCGAACAAAGCAGATCGACTACGCAAATCTTTCTGTTTGATTGCTTTCATGATACCTGTGATAATGTCTACCACCATGAGGATAACTAACAAATCTAGAAACTTAACTGGACCAAACAAATACATTCTTGCAACCTCAAGACTTTCTAAATTGAAAAACAATGATATTTGCTCCATGACTCCACCCTTTTCATAATAAAATAAAAAGCCCTCCGTCTGGAGAGCTAATTAACTAGGTTGTAGCATACACTCTTGATTATTTTCTTTGGCTTCAATGATTAGGTTAATTAATTGTTCGCGATCAATTAGTCTTACTTTCGTTTTATTCGCAAGTTTAATTGCGGATTGAGTGTATGCACTATTCGTTACAACCCACGCTTCATCCGTTTCATAATACAGCATCGCTGATTGTATTTCTTGCACCGCTTTTATTCCTACATTCCCAGTATATCTTTTGGCTTGAATGGCAATCTTTGCGCCCTTTTTTTCTACTATTAAATCTGCTCCATAGTCTCCACTACTAGGAGTTTTAATAACTTTGAATCCTAATGCTTTAAACAATTCTTTTAAATAGCTTTCGAAATAATAACCGTTCATCCTATCAATGTCTTGTATATTAGAAGCAGTTAATTTTCTCCTTCTGATTTTTTCATCTTTATAAGATTTATAACTTGTAAAAACAAGCATCTCAGTAAGCACAAGAGCTAGGATGATTGGAGCAAACGAAGTAGAATTATAGTAAGCGAACAAAATAAGCGTTAAAACCAATAGCCCCACATATAACACAGTTCTGATTTTGTTGCCATTTAGTATAGACTTATAAAAAATGTACAACATTAATGCTAGAGTAATCCAAAAAATTGGACCGCTAAAAACTAAAAAGAACAATCCAAACATTATTTCCAAATTTCTACCCTCCTTGGCTTTTTTTAAATATACACCATTTAATTCGTCAAGGGAGGAGAAATTCTTTAATTAATTTAATTCTCCAAAGACTCTTCATCTGTTTCTGTTAATCGTTGTAGGACTTTCTCTTTCACAATGTCAGACATGGCTGAAAGACTGCCAGCTTGGAAATACTCATCTGTTGAGATGGGAACTTGCCCATTCATATAAATCTGACGCTCCGGATCTGTCGTGGAGAAGTTCAGCTCTACCTTTTGATTTTCACCGTTCTCATCATATTGGAAATTCACATTTGTTACTCTGTACGTAATAGCCATATTCTATCACTCTCCTATTTTTATTGTTCTTCGATTTCTTCTAACTGGTCATACAAGTAGTCATAAATGGCAGCTTCCTGTCCACTGAATTCTTTTTCGCAATTCATTACAACATCACGAACCGTTTTAAGGTATCCACTCACGTTCCCCCCTTCTAGGATAAACTCTTCTTTGTAAAGCTCTAGCTTGTCTTTTTTGTAAGCCTCAATGTCCTTGATGTCCCATTCTTTGCCGTCATTTAGGGTCTTAGGCTTGTCCTCTTCATTAAGGTGGCAATGTTCTTTAATGAGTTCTTGTTCCTCTTCTGCGACTTCCTCAAGGCGTTCAGTAAGCGCCTTGATAAATTTGCTACGGTGACGCGATTCTTTCCCTTTCAATGACAAATCAAAAAGCAGGTCAATGACCTGCCCGATCTTAGCGTTTTCGATTTTAACTATCATATATGATTCCTCCAATTAGGCTGATTTTAATTGTTCGATTTCTCGCTTAAGTGAAGCGACTTCAAGCTTAAGAGCTTCAACCTCCTGTTTGTCCTTTTTACGGTACTTCGATAATTCTTGTATACCTTTCGTGTTCAATGAAAGAGCCTTATAGAGAATAACAGCTTCACCATCATAGGAAGCAACAAAAGGACTTTGTTCAGCAATGAAGCCCAACTGAACCTCATGAATACCCCTCGAAATATTATCTTTTAGTAGGTACTCCATTACTTCGATACGATCAATTTCATTCAAGGCGTCACCTGTGAAAGGCTTAATATCCGTTTTAGATTGGACTGTAGAGTTTTCATAGAAATTTAATGCCCTGGCATTCGCGTAACCACCATCATTTCCATGTCTCACTCTAACCTCACCGGCTCCTACAACAAACAGGTTTAAATGAGATGCATTACCTGTTGCATTCATTGTAATCGAGCTTGCATAAACTGTAGCTGCCCTTACCACACCAAGACCATCATTAGCGCTTGGAGAAGAGGCAATCCTGACCTCATCCTCGGCACCTAAATGTAGATGCCTTGTGTTCGTATTCCACGGATTTAATTGCAATCGATGAACAAGCGTTGTACCTGCTCTTAGTGATTGGTAATCATCATCTGTTTCATTACGTGTGACCCTTACCTCCCCACCAGATAGCGGTCTTAAGTAAATATTAACGGCTGATCCATAAGGATTGACGTTTAAATAGTTACCATAAAAACCTTGCGCTCTGTGTGGAACGTACACATAATCAGCAACGTTACCGCTACCTGTTAATGCAGTGCTATAGGTTACTGATCGTGATTCATTGAAAGCGGCCAAGTACACGTTATACTCTGCTGTTCCGAAAATATCCGATGTTGTTAGCTTCTGGCTAGATTGAAACAAGATATTTCCGTTACGCTCCAAATAGTAAATACCTGTGTTATCAATCGTCATGTGGCGACCGTTCGTCATTTCCATGCGAATCCGTCCACCTTGTACCTCAAACCATGACGATGTATCAACGGAACGTAATCGAATACCTGTTACGGTACCGGCATTGATTTTAGCTGCGTCTATGCTTGCGACCTTTGCACTCGTGATCGTTGTGTTGGCAATCTTCGCATTATCAATGGCAGCATTACCGATCTTGGCATTAGAAATAGCACCGTTCTCAATTTGAGCGGTGCCGATAATGGCGTTTTCTAATTTGGCTCGTGTGATAGCACCATTCGCAATAGCTGCGGTGCCGATAGCTGCGGTTGCGATAATACCAGAATTAGCGGTGATTGTATCAGCCTTGATATGTCGAGCCTCGATTGAACCATCAACAATCAATTCACCTGTTGCTTTCTTTTTAATCACAATGTCGTCAATGTGCATCATATTCGATGTTGTGCCTGCTTCGGTTTGAACATAGGCTCTAGGCTGAATGTAGTAAACTCCTGCCGGGACTACCCAAGTTCCACTGTACTCTCTCCATCCAGTGTGCTTGTCGCTATTTATATGAAATCCACCATAGCTGTGGTGATTCCTTGCCTGATCATATCTCCTAACAGATAAACCACAGGTATTAGTACCGGCAGTAGAGCTATTGTGCCTTTTTCTAAATGAATAGAATAGTTCCTCTCCTGGTGTTACTGGTATTAATTTATCCCAATGATACTCTACGTTACCGTTTGGACTGCCATTCAATGTGAAACATTTGACCGAACCATTTCCACCACTCCATGCGCTCATATCGCTGACATATCCATTACCTGGTGCATTGTTAGTAGCAGCAAACCACCCATTCGGTACTTCACGTACTGGATCATCTTCAAAATCGCCATTAACTATGAGATTTGTAAAATCGGAAATTAATAGCTGTTTCGCACCAATCGTGTTAGCAAGAATCTTATCTCCACTAAGGTTGTTGATATGAGCATCTTGAATAACTGCATTATCAATTCTTGAATTGCCGGCTAAGTGTATAAGGCCCGACTTAATTTTTAATGATTCTGGACGAAGATTTAGCTCTGTTACAAGTCCATCCTTAGTTACACGAGCATTAATTTGATTGGATTGCACTGTAAGATCAGATTCAGCTTTTGAAACACGAGTACCTAAAGCAGTAATTTCTTGCGCCCTTAGTGCCACTTGTCTATCTGTTTGTTCTATTGCAGTTTCAAACTTTGTAACTGGTGAGATTGTCGGTAATTCAGATACGAAATTCTGTAGGCTTGTTACCTCCGATGTTTGAACAGCTAGGAGCATTTCACCTGTAGAACCTATTTGACCAATAAACACGCTGTCTGTATTCCAAAGTCGAAATTGATCAGTGGGCCTGTGTCTCAACGCTAGATACCTGGTATTTTCATAAATAACTGATACCAGTGAGAATGTGTCTCCACCCTGGATTGTTGTAGCCTCCATGTAACCTACTGGAAGGGTACCACTACTGTTATTATTGAATAATATCTCCACTTTTCCAGTCGCAACGTGACCACTAACACGCCTTCCATGGATGGTTCCATTGACGTAATTAGTAGTTCCATTAGCAGTAATTCTAGTTAGAAGAATGACATAATCCGTAGAAGAACTCATCCCTTTAAAATCTATAAGATATTCATTCATCTTACCTCGTAATCCTGTTTCCAAGGTGGATATGCTAGTGCGGAATCCATTCCCATCCAATTCAAGCTTGTTTGTTCTTGTTGTAAGACTGCTGACATCACCAGTCGCTTTATCAGCAATTCTTTTTACATCAGTAACACTTCCACGAATGCCTTCAAGGGAAGTATTCAACTCCGTTTGTCTGCGGTTGTAAATATCCGTATCGACCTTGGACTTGATTTCTTCTTTGGTTGCCAATAAAGAAATGCTTCCTTCCACGGCAGTAATAGAGGTTTCTGTCTTTGAAACTCTATTCTCCATCGCCCCACCAGAACTATCTAAATCCAAATTACCATTGGTGATATTAAAACTCACATCAAGCCACCCATGGGGACCAGGTGAGAAATGTTCTTTTCCCTGACCCTCGCCCATTCCAGGCACACCAATTAATATATAGGCAGGGTGACTAGTTCCCCATCCGTCTGCTAATTCGAATACCGTTTTTGATCCACCACAACGGTAAATCGCTTTAGGTAAGTCATGATTTAGTCTGTTCTGTCCTGGTGCATGTGTACCGATTAATACAACGATCTTGTCCTTATCTAAGGCATTCAAGTCCTCTGCCAACCTTAAAGCCTCGCCTACATTGCCGTATACATCGTAGATCTCTTGACTCTGCCATTGTCGTGTTTTCTTGTCATATACACCAAGAAGGTAAGACCGATCATTACCGGCTTTTGAAATTCTGTTACCGTCCGAATCATACAAGCCCGATCTGATAGGATAATACTCTAAAGTGTTATTGTTGTATCTTACACTTATAGCCCTATACGTTTCAGTTTTACCGACTTCTGACTCTAAAGTTTGCAAGGTCAAAGCAAACCGATCACTCTTTTGCTCCAGAGTAGAAGTTCGTGTCTTAACAGACGTGATCTCGCCGGCATTATCTCCTGTGCGCGTTTCGATGGTCTTTACCGTATTAGACAGTCCATCGATTGTAGTAGCAAATTCAGATTGTTTCGTGTCAATGCCATCCATGCGCCGGTTCACTCTGGTGAATTCAGAACTAAATCCATCAACAGTCAACTTTACATTTCCAATGGATGTGGTCAAATCGCCTGATACCTTGTCCAGTTGGTCCTTGGTCACACGTAAACCAATATCTGTAGCATTCGCTTTAATTGACGCAGAATGAGCCGTCAGAGTGTCTGCGGTTTGCTCTAATTGTTTTGCTTGAATATCAAGCTTACCCTCAACATCATCCACAGTGACCTCAATTGAATTAACCTTACCATCAATATCAGTCATTTCATTTCTCAAGCGTTGAGCAATTTCATCTAACTCCTGGAGTTTAAGATCATTGAAACGGAATTTACCGTCAACATATTCTAAGCCGGCTTTCTTGGCTATCTCTGCCCTTAACTCCTTCGATGCTTCGTCGAAGTCAATGTCTTTGATCGCCTCATTGATTTCTAATTGCAATTGCTCAATCATTTTGGCTATTTCTTCATCAGTATAGCCCTTTGCGTTCTCTCTAATCTGCCTGATAGCGTCCTCTGACATTTTATCAAGATCAACAATGCCAGGCTTCAAGTGCTGCATATCAATAGCACCTTGAGCTATCTTGCTATCAATAATCGTACCGTCAACAAGCGCCTTCCCCGAAAGCGTGTTATCAGCTATGATCTGAGCTTGTTTGCTTAGTTCACGTAATTCGGCTGCTAGTTCGGGACCAAAGAAAATATCATCAGAAATGATCTTCGCTGTGGTAGCTGATACCTCTTCCGAATACAACGAATAACGCTGATGATAGTTGAAGGCACGAACCCGGAAATAATACTGCTTATTCGTTTCACCCTCATAGCTGTAGCTATTTGCTGAACCACGATACACCATTGTCTCAGGTGACGGCAAAAAGCCCTTGACCTCGGAGGCAAAGACTTCATATCCCTGTATGAATGTACGTACATAATCAAAATCCCATTCCACTAAAGCCATCGCAAACAAACCAGTTGCTTTTACATTAGGAGGAACTGGTGGAATGGTATCAGGATAACGACTTCCATCAATTGGTCTAGCTGCTTGATCCCATGCACCACTGTTATTACCAACCTTTTGTGTCACTTTATCAAGTCGGTCGTCATATTCATGAACGGATAGAAACTGACCCATCTCAATTTCTGCTGTTCCTTCAATATCCACCAAGTCATAACTAATGGCTATAACTCGCGATTGAATTTCTATTGGTTTCGAGAAGTTTCTGTCAATCGCTCTGGCCGTATCTCCAAGCGCTACATGCTCATGTTCATATCCAGCAATCGATTCAAAGAGGTAAGCGTCAAGTTGATAGTTTACTTCTGGAGCTTTCACAAGTTGTAACTGATCCCATGTGGCTTGAAGAAGTTCTTTCGGATCTTCATAGTCGCCGTTCTGCCATTCAGCTTCCCTGTGTAAGATGGTACCATTACGTAAACGACCATATTTCTTTAATGCGTCAGGATCACCGACCCAACGTTGACCTTTCGGCTTGTCTACTGGATCACCGTTTGACTTCTTCCATTCGACATCAGCGAAATCGATAAATCGTGTATTTCCACCTGTTGCATTGCCTTCCTCATCCGTGATTTCTAATGAAGCTCCACGACCGTAAATTGCTGTGATTGGGTAAGAAAGAACCGTTCGTCTTATGCCCTCCATATTGTGATCAATCTCGAAACGTTTCCCTCGATCATAGCCACGCCGATTCAGAATCTTGATCTCTCTTAAAGTAATCGAGCTTTTATCGAACGTTACAACATCCTTAAATTCTCCACCCCACACATCGATGATTTTCCAAATACAATCAATTGCGTTTTCGTAGTAGAAATTCGTAGAACCTGTACCCAATTCGACCTCAACAGTTCCTTTCCAGCCAGTACCCTGAAGAGCAGCATTTAAAGCAACTTGAGCCTCTTGATTGGTAAATCTGCGGTCTATGACAATCCGCTCTTTTAATTCCATAAATGCTGGTTCACATACAGCTGTTGTTTCCGGACCCTTTACTCCGTCTGAATCATCAAGCTCCTTGATTACATATAAACGTAGATCGCCTTCCTTATCTTTAAAGACAACTTGATTTTCTTCTTTTATGTGTACAGTTTCTTCAAAAGAAGCATCGACAGTGAAAGTGAAAGGCTCTTCCGGAAGGCGGTTTTTTTCTTCGCGAAAAGGAGCACTGATCAATCCCGTTTCTGGACTAATGGTTGTTAATAGTTCATCTGATGGATTAAAGATATAAATTTCCGCCATGTTTTCCCTCCTTTCTGATATGACATGCCTTATTGATAAGTCTGTACATATGAAACGGTTGTTGTATGACTTGCTTTCAATCGATTTGTGCCTGGTTCCAATACGAACCAATCAGACATTAAATCTATCGATGGCATTTGAAGATTACCGTTTATAGTAATCTTTCTTTTCTCCGCATCAATTTCTAAAATGTCTGTAGGAACAAAATTAAAATTAATAATAATTTTACCCCCGACATTGTTTTCAATGACATACCGCGAAGCGTTAGTATTAAACACTGTTCGACTAGTCCAGAATGATTTCTTCTGACTGATAACATTGTGGTTAGTAAAACTAGTCCCAATTGATAATGTGCGATTTTGACCTGTTACAAGAGAACACTTGAATTTGATTGTGCCTTCCCAAAGTATCGAACGCTCCACCCTTTGAAGATCCTCAAGCGTTCCCTCAACTACACTCCAATAAATAAGACCCGGTTCATCATCAAATATGAGGGGAACCAGGTCTTCTGTAACTAGCCAAGGCGCTAGGCTATTCTTAATTTCTAAAGCTTCTTCATAAGTCTTAGCTTTGTAGCCAATAGGTTGAATAATATCTAATAGCTCTGTTTCTGTCTTTTTTAGATGGTATCTACTACCATACTTTACGAACTCTCGAACAAGAGGCGCGAAAGGGGCCTTTGTTCTTCCTGCTAACATATAAATTCGATCGTTCTTTTTTCCGTTAAATGAAAAACTAACCATTAGGACCCCTTCCCTTTCTATTCTTCAATCGTTCCAAATGTGGTTGTAATACTTTAGCCAAAGGCTTACCATCGAAATTAATATCATGACCTGCCAGTAATGCTTCTAACTGATCTCTTTGCAGTCCAAGCATTTCAATTAAGATCAATGTCATTTTATCAACCTTATCTGCAAGTAGTAGCAATAAATCATCGTTTGAACCATTTCCCCCACTACCTGTTCCGCCAGAAGGATTAGAAAGCTGATTCGGACGCTTATTGCCTTGAATCTCTTTACCAGCTAAGGCAAGGAGCTTTTGAGCATCAGAATGTCTAGCAGGATCAGTTGGAATGACGTATTCAGGATAGCCACCATCAGCCAATTCATAGAAGCCTCGTTTAACCACTCTTGCACCAGTCTTTAATCCTCTTGGATTGAGTGGAACACCATGCTTTCGTACTTCATAATGGACGTGTGGACCTGTGCTGTCACCTGTTGATCCAGTTAAGCCAATCCGTTGTCCCGCCTTGACCATCTGCCCTGCTTTTACTAGGTTCTTTTGGTTGTGGCCATACCTACGTTCAAATGGTCCCGAAACGATCTTAATAAGATTTCCGTAACCGCCAGCCCATCCACTAAATGAAACGCGTCCAGCTGCTTGAGCAGAAAACGGCGTTCCCATACCAGCAGCCCAATCATCACCGTTATGTGGTCGTACTTTGCCGGTGATCGGATGACGCCTAGCAGGATTAAATGGAGATGAAAGTCTAAAGCCTTTCCATCCAATTCCACCGCCTCCGCCTTCAGCACCATCAAAGAAACCGTTGATCTTATCAGTGACGTATTTCTTAAATGAATCTTTTACTTTTGAATAGGCACCAGTTCCGACATTCTTAAGAATACCGCCCATTTTTGGAGCTTCTACACCTAATAGATCTAGTGCTTTATTAAATAGCTTTCCAGGGTTCGAGATATAGTCCCAGACGTCAAGCGCTGAATCTTTGATCTTCTTTCCGACTTTTTTTGTAGTTCCCCACGCATTAGAGAAAGCATTCTTAATTGTTCCTAAATTGTATTTTGGAACGTCCTTCAGCATCTCTTTGGTCTCCAGTGCCGACCAAACATGAGTCCCTTTTGGCAGATTAACCAAGGTATCCTTAGATGGTGACAAGAATCGATCACCGTCAGGCGTCTGTATAAGCTCTCTACCGGCATTTTCTCCTTTGCCGTCTCCTACTATAGCAAGACCGCCTTTATGTCCATCTGTCCCATGCGCGTACTGTGGCACAGACCACTCTTTGATCTTGCTAGAGACACCAACTTTATCTAGGACCCAATTGACACCACCAATGACGCCATTGACCCCTTTACCTAATTGCTCGGTCATTTTGTTTGCTACAGCCTTGATTCCGTCTCCGATTTTCCCAGCAGTTGATTTTAAACCGTCACCCATTTTCTTTGGCATACCCTTAACGGTGTCAATCATTTCAGTTACGTATTTTCCAATATTATTTTTCATATTGAGGAAAATATCGACTGCTTTATTTTTCATATCAGTAAATCGTGTACGTACTCCTGAAGCTGCATCACGTACCGGATTGATAATCCGATCTTTTACCTGGTTAAACATGTTTCGTGTGACGTCACGAACTGAAGTAAAGATATTTCGGATCGTGTCACGCATAGTTGATAGACGCCCACGAACGAAATCAACGATACTTCGGATCACCGGCTTAATAATGCTATTCCATATGAAATTCCATATTTGAGAGAAAGTATTTCGAATGGTTGTCGAAATAGTAGATACGGTATTTTGCATGGAAGTTAAGCGATTTTTAACAAAATCAACAATCCATTTTAGGATATTAGAAAAAGTTGATCGAATCGCAGTAAGCATGTTTGTAAAGAAGCCAGAAAAGCTCTTAACAAATATTTTTACTCCACCAAGTAATTTTCCAAAGAAACTCAATTGTACAAAGTTCCAGATAAATTGAACGGCTCCGGAAACCATTTGCTTAATGCCTTCCCACATTTTTGACCAGTCACCAGTGAAAAGACCAGAAAAAGTTTTTGCTAAACCAAGGATAAATTTTAGTCCGCCATCAATGACGCCTTTGATATTCCCTATGACCGATATAACTAGCATTTTTATATACGGAAAAGCAAACTTAAAGGCATCAACTAAGAAACCAATGATTGGTTCAGCGACTTTCCAGATTCCTTGAAAAACATTTCGGAACGCTTGAAGTAGTTGCTGACCATCAGAATCCCAGAACTTTTTGACCATACTTATTTTTTCTTTCACAAAATCCATCGCTTTGCCTATCGCATCCATAATGATGGTTTTTGCAGAAGAAAAACTTGTCTTCACCGAATCAATAAAACTTAGGAATTGAGGATTCGTGGTCAAGAACTCTTTGACTTTCTTATACGCATCCACAAAAGCATCTTTCACCTGGTGGATAATGTTTCTAAACGTTTCAGACTTGGTGTATGCAAGAGTAAAACCAGCAACCAGTCCAGTAATTGCTAAGACCGTTAACCCAATAGGTCCGGTGATCGCTGCGAACGCAATTTTAATAGCCGGTAGAATGCCCCCTACTCTTCCTACCCACATAAAGAGTTTTCCTAATCCAGAAGTTAATGGACCTAATACTTTAAGTAATGTTCCAAAAACAATTGCAAGAGGGCCTATACCAACAACTACACCCGCAGCGATTTTTATCCAGGTCTTTGCGCCACCTGATAGCTCACGCCACCATTTAACCGTAGCCGAAATCTTCTCCATGACCTGATCAAACGCATAACTGATAGTGTCTCGTATTTTTGGCATGTTCGCCAAGATGAAATTAAGAAGCTCTTGGAATTTTGGCATTAGATCAAGTCCGATCTGCATTCCAGCTGCACCCATCGACCGTTTGATCTTATCCCATGAATCCTGGAAGGTTTCAGCTGCATAGAGCTGATCTTCTGACATGACCAAGCCTAATTCTTGTGCTTGTTTTTTCGCTTCTTCAATACTTAAAGATCCGTCATTCAATGCAGGCATTAAGTCTTGAGCTAATTTTGCCCCAAACATTTCTGTGGCTAGTTCAGCTTTTTCTTGCTCATTTGTCATTTGTGAAAGAGTAGAAATGGATTGAGCAAACGCATCTTCTGTTGTAAGGGTTCCGTTCTCGATATCCTCTAGATTAATACCCAAACGTGTAAGAGAATCAATATACTTCTTGTTCCCTTGCATCGCCATACCGAGACGTTGATTCATTCTTCCCATGCCCTTTTCCATTTGCTCATGCGCTAAACCATTTTGGGACGCCCAGAACGTCATTTCTTGATAAAAGTCTGTTGATACCCCTGCACGTTCTGATCCTTTAGCAATTGCGTCCGCTGCTTGTGTTGCTTTATCTGTCAAAGCGAATAAGCTGACACCAAGACCAACAACTGCACCACCAGCAATCGCAATACCAGCTGTCCATTTCTTACCGAACGACTGCATACCGTCACCGATTTTTGTCATTTTCTTTCCGGTCGCGTCTAATGCTTGACCAGTTTTCGTCCAACCGGAATTCGCAATACGTTGCTCTTCTTGTAATTTCTTTAACTCTTTACGGACGCCTTCTGTATAGCTTTGAAGGTTATTTAACTCGGCTGCTTGCTTGTTGTACTCTTGTGCTGCCTTTTCAGCTTCTTTCGATCCCTCGCCATGTTGCTCGACCATCGCTCTATATTTCTTTTCAGCTTCTTCAGTGATCTTTGTTTGAACTTCTAGCTTTTTATTTAAACCGCTCAAACGTGTCTCGTATTTACCAATCGATCGATCGCTTTTATCAAAAGCAGACATATTGGCTTTCATTTCTGAATTAACGGTTTTAAGCGTACCTTTTAAACCAGTCATACCACGCTCTACTTTTGTCGTGTTAAGATCTAAATCAATCGATACACCTTTAATTCGTTCGGCCACTTGGTTTCCTCCTTCCCTCAAGAATCACAAACAAAAAAAATTAGCCACCAAAGGCAGCTATTAAAGAAGTTTCCTGTTTTGGCTCATTCTGCTTTCTTAACAGCTCAACGATATAATAAAAAGGCCAGTCTAATACTTCATTGATGTCCTTTCCATTTTGCATAAGCTCCATAACAAGTTCATCCATGTACTCAAGTTGCTTTTCAGGTGTAAAATCTTCTGACGTCAAAGATTCTTCACCGTTTATTTTTTCATTTGCTCCAGGAACTTTTTTGTTTCATTCGTCTGATCCCCCTGGGCTACGAATGCCAGTTGAGCTTGTAAAGTAGCTAGTGCGTCCGGTGCATGAAGACGATTGTAGAGATCATCCACAGTGAATTGGTTATCATAAATATCTTTCGCTACAAAATTAGCCATCATATCCATAGCAGCTAATTCAGTCGTTTCTTCTTTTTCAATATCAACTTGCATTTGAAGCGCTTCTTGTACTTTTCTAAATGGAATCAATATTGGTGTCCAGAAGCGTTCAAGTACAACCTCTCCACCCTTTTGCACTTCCTCCACGTTCTTAACTAACTCGATCATGTGTCGTTTTAAAGCCATTTGTTCATTCTCCTTTTAGGTTCAAATTTGTAAAGCAAAAAAAGCAGGAGATTACCCCTGCTTTGCTTCGTCTTTTTTAGGTTTAGCCTGACTTTTAGGTTTAACTGTTTTTGCCGGCTCTTTACCTTCGGCAGAATCTAGCGTTTCAACGACCTCGCCATCAGCGATCACATCAACTTGGTCAGACTCTACTTTCTTGATTAATGGTGCACCGATTCGATTCTTATCAGAAGCTAATTGATCTAATCGCTTTTGATCGATTATCTTATTTGCTGGTCTAGGGTACTTATCTCCTTTACGGTAGATCTTACGCTTGTCCTTAACATCAGTGAAATCCTCTAATACTACATAGCTCATGCTTATGCCCCCTCTGGAATGTCTTCGTCAGTTGGTACAGGCTTACCAAAAATAATCTGGAACAGCGCATCCCGATTTGTTGTAGAACCTTTTTTGTCTTTACCGAATAGGACAGATTTATCATCAGTGAAACCATCAACTTGACGATCCATAAATGCAGCCGAAATTTCATCCGGTTGGAATTCAACGCCACCCTGTTTCGTTTGACCAGAAACATTTGGACGTAAAAACAGCCCTTTAGGTAATCCGACCCATTCAGTTGAACCATCTTCATAAGTCTTCGCAAAAATAACAGCTACATAAGGAGGTGTGTCACTAGACCCATAAGCAGAAATTCCTTCCACTGTTTCAAGACCAAGAAGCTTGATCTTGTCCTCTTCCGGAAGCTTGTGGAAAGCGGACGTTACAGAAATATCACCAGCTGCAACCGCAATTTCTGCAACCTGATTATCTCCATATGCACGAACCGGTTCCTGTGGCATTTCCACATTTATGTTTTGTAAGAACTTCACTCGTTCAATAATATCTTCAATTGAATTATCACTTGCTAGTGGAGCATAGAAAAACTTATCTACACCAGTAGAAGAACGATAACTTTTTACCAATTCACTCACTCCTCATCAATATAAAATACGCCATCATATTGACGGACGTATCGATAGATTTTTGTATCCTTGTCGTACTGATCCTCTCCTGATCCAGGACTAAAACTCATGTCTAAGAGAATTTTTCGCACCCGCTTCGCCACTTCTTCAACTAATGCGCCATCCATCCCCCACACCTCCACTTGAAACAAGTAATCATCGGTGAGCGGTTGGTTGTCGGCATAGTCACCAGGACGAGGCACGTCTATAGGATCTACGACAATATAAATACCCTCCATCTTGTCAGTAGGAGGGTACTCGTAAAATTTTATTTCATTTGTTACGCGAGCCGTTATAAATGGATCAGCTTTCAATGTGTGATAGATTTTCCATTTCAAATCTATCCCCTCCCAAGCTCTTCCTTGATCGTTCGGAAATACGCTTCGGTAGCAGCGCGTTCAGCTTTAGCAATTGCGCCCTTTCCTTTCGGATTTGGATTTTTGACTGTGCCAAATTCATTCAAGTGAATGATCCGGTATCGTCCTTTATCTCCACGCCAATGTATTCTTACTGCACGTTTGCCTCCATAATCAAGAGGACTGGAAACAGTAATTTCTAAAACAGAGGCGCCAGTATCCTTAAATTTCTCGAACTCTCTTTTCAATTCTTTCTTGAATACCTCTGCCCCTTTTACAAGAGCAGCATCAACACGCCTTTGCATAGCTTCCTTACCGTATCGCTTTTCAAGTTCCCTTATTAACTCCGCTTCGCCCGTTACTTTAACATTACTCATCGTTTAACCTCCGCAATGATATTAATAAAGCTCTTATTTTGCAGATCCGGTTGAGTTTGTTTGATATTGTACTTAACACCTTTATACTCCCTGGAATCAATAGACAAGTAATGTAGGTTCGTAGGCGTGAAGTCATCAAGCGGATCACGAATGATCACAGTAACATCAGAAAGCGTGTTATTAGCCTTAGCTTGTTCTAAATCACGAAGCCAAACGGTGTCAATTTTCGCCCATGCTGAAAACAATAGCTTGTCTTGTGTCCCCCCTGGCATTGGACCAGTGTTTGGAACGTCCTCATAGAAGTGAACCATTGTACGCAACTCACCACTGTGAACCCTTGGTGCCTTATATTCATTCTTCCTCATCAGGCACCTCCGGCAATTGAGACATTTGGAAACCAATAATCATTGATTTAAAATTGTCCTCGAAATATTCAAGTGCATCATTGTAAATGTATCTCGAACGCTCAAAAACAAGTTCTTTCCCTGTCCCATCGACAGTAAGATCAAAGTCACCACATTTATCCTGGACATAAAAATAAGACGAAGCTAGCATACTTTTCAGATTGCCATCCTCCGCCTTACTCGTAATGTGCATACGTCCTTTGAACTGTTCTAAAATTTCATCAGTGACCTTGTTCATGCTTATGCTCCAGCTGGTTCTTGATCTGCTCCACCATCAACCAATTCAAGGTTAAGATCATAAACTTGAGCAGCGTAATTGTCTTTCGGTTTACCAGTGGCAAACTGCTTAGAGATAAACACGTCCGCATCTTCAAGAGCAAGCGTCTCTGTATAACGTTTTGTTTCCATTCCACCACCGATTGCTGCAATGTACTCACCCTTTACAAAGAAGATCACTTTTCCTTGTGGAACGAATACAGATTCAGTGGTAATAGGGTTAAACGGAAGATTGGTTACATAAACACCATTAGTGTTTTGCGTTGTTGCATTGGCTTGAATGTCAAAAGTATCAAATGGATTTGTTACCATGACAACCTTGCCAGCAACTTTACGAACCTTTAATTCTTTATCCTTTCCAACTGGACGAATAGCAAGACCTTTAACAACATTCTTCATTTCATGAATCGTTGTGTAGCCTGGTTTAAATGTTAGAACTCCAAGTGATTCCTTTTCTACAACAGCACCGTTCTCTTGGACCTCATAAAGTAACCCAATCGGCTCATCTTGAGTAAGTCCACGACCAGTAACATATCCACGCTCAAGACCAACAGACATGGCTTCAACTAGGATTGTGCGAACGTAACGTTCAACCCACGCCGGCCCTAATGTCAGCATATCTTTAGCAATAGGAATGAATGCTGTTAATTTAAGTTGCTCAATTCTTTCTTTACGGAATGTGGCGTTAAGTTGACCTTTGATCTCACCGAACAATGGACCCCATACAGCCATACCTTCTGGATCGCCGTAAATAAATTCAGTTACAGCGCCAAGGTTTTGTAAACCTAATTGCGCTAAAAGAGGATGTTCATCCTTAATGTCCTCAAAGATACGTTCTTGTGTAGTTTTAGGAAGTGTATCTGTATCCTTGAATCCACCTTCCTCAATAACTGCATTGAAGAATTTTGTTTCTTCTGAAGTAAGGACATTTTGACCGCGACCTTGAAGAACTGCATTGTCACCCATTGTGTGGCCAACGTTTTGCAATACGTCCTTCTGAACGTCAGCAGCTAAAGCTGTAAGCATGTTTTCTAATGACTTAGATTGCTCTTCTGACGTTCCATTCTGTGTAGCTTCTGCAAATCTTTGTTTAGCTTCCTCGAAATTTGTAAATGTCATTTTTGGCATTATCATTTTCCTCCTAAATTTAAAAAGAGACTCGCTAAACTCTGTACAGGAACATCAGGCACAGGATCAGTCGTAGTCTCTTTTTTGTTGGTTATATTAGCTTTAGCTGCTACACCATATTTGGCTAGTAGCCTTTCTTTGCTGTTTTCGTACTCTTCTTCCTCATCCCCATCGAGATCCTCTTCTGGATCTTCAAGCTCAACAATTTCAATTTCATCACTGATATTATCAGCTAAACCGAAAGCAACAGCTTCCTCAGCCGTAAGCCATGTTTCATCATCAAGCAATTGCTCAAGTTCTCCTTCTTCGCCAACAAAACGCTTTTTATAAGAAGCAGCAAGAGCGGTATCAATTTTGCGTAGATCCTTGGCCGTCTTTTCAAATGCGGCAGCATTACCCCATTCAATAGTTGACGCTCTATGGATCATTAACATTGTGTTCTCCGGCATAATGATTTCATCACCCGCCATTGCGATAACAGAAGCAGCAGAAGCAGCAAACCCATCAACATGAACAACAATTTTTGCTTTATGTTGCTTAAGAAGATTATTTATAGCAACTCCTTCAAAAGCAGATCCTCCAGGTGAATTAATATGGACGTGAATTGTTTCGGCCTTAGATTGCTCTAATTTTCTACGAACTCCATTTCCAGTGTTCTCATCTGAAAACCAAGTGCGACCAATCGGACCATAAACATAAAACTTCGCTTCTTTGCTATTCTCTGATGCTTCAAACCTAACATCAGTTTTCTTAGACATCATTGTTTCAAGCTGCGCTCTTAACTCTTTAGTCATTTTCATTCTCACCCCCTTTACTAGAATCTGAACCAATCGTTTCATAATTCTTCGTTCTGATGTACTTGTCCATTTCTGGATCATCCACCCTTTCTTTACCAAGCTCTTCTCTAATGTCATTCGGACTAAATCCTGATGAGGCTGTGAGCTTATCGATTGCAGTTGCTAGATCAAAAATATCGTTATAGCTGATCGGACGGATTTCAATTTTTTTGCCGTTGAGATAATCTCTCTTCTCAATCCATTTATAATTGAGTTCATCGGCAATATTTTTAATAAGAGGCTTGATACAATAAACCATAAAATTTCTTGTAGGTTTTTCAAGATCAGCCATATCGCCTTTTAAAAGAGCAATAGGAATACCCATCGCATTTGCCACTTGAAACATAAATCCATCAGTTATTTTGTTTATCTCATCAACGGATGGTCCTGCATTTGTATCCTTCTGATGTTCTTTATACTCAAAACCCTTTTGCTGAGGAATTAGAGCAACCGATTTATCTCTGACCGCACCATAAGTTTTAGAAATAAAATTAGTTACTCTTTTTTGTTTATCTTCATCTGTTCCATTGATCGTAGAAGTATCGATCGTTGCCCTTATTTGATTTTTGCGTTTCTGAAATTCAAGTAATCTTCCAAAAAGATCTCCATAATCCGAAAAAAGCTCATCAATCAATTTCGATAACTTTTCGTTTGAGTATTCAAGATATATAACTTCTGATGATGGAAATGTACGTTGCCATTCAAACTCTCTTGTAACTACGCTTGAAAATGTATCTTCATGAACAGCATATTTTTTTCTTATAAAAGAATCAGCTATTAAAAGATCTTTTGTATCACTTTGAATGATAAGAACTTCATTCTCAAAAATTAATTTACGAATGACTTTTTGCCAGAACCGAGTAGCTGTCTGATTTAGGTTAGGACGTAAGTTGAATCTGTAATACATTTCGTCTGGTTCTTTGATCTTGCTTTTGTTATCTCTAATACGAAATTCAGACTGACTAATTGTACGAGCAATAAACCCTATGCAAGTTTCGATAGCCATTCGTTTTAAATGCGTTTTATTAGAGAAATCATCAATTAGATCAAGATCAAGCATAAACTCTAATTCACTGTTCTTCTTGAAACGATCAAACAATCCCAATATCTCACCCCCTTCTAAAAATCAATACCATCAAGGAAAAAGTCACCCTCATCGACCAGTAGGCTATCTGCTTGCCATAGTGCGTGAATAAAAGCTTGAAATCCATCAGTTTTACGCCTGAATTCGTCTTTCTTCAAATACTCTTTATTTCCATCCTTTTTAATGTTCACATACACATTATTTGTGTACCAGCGCATTAATGGATTATCGTCAAAGATGATGTGGTGCTTCGCAAACATGGTCTCAACTTTTGGAGCCAACATGCTGTGAATGGCTCTTGGATTCCGAATCCATAATAATTCAAAGCCCTCTGCTTCTAATGCTGTTTTCACTAAATCCAATCTGAATGTATCGGCTACGATTGTATTAACACCGTATAGCTCCCTCATTCCAACAAACCAGTTCACTATGTTCATGATGTCAATGACTGGCTCATTTACAATTGTAAGTAGTCCAGATCTTTCCCATTCTTTGATAGGTGCCTTAAGAGTTACTTTGTCTAAAAACCCTTTCCGCACAAATGAATGAGTTTTCCATACATAATCATCGCCAACTTTGAACAAGAGACCAACAGCAGCAAAATCTTTAATACTCGCAAAATCGAGACCTCCCACAGCTACCCTGTTTTCTAAAGCTGGGAAAGGACGATTAGTTGCAAGAATATCATCCCAGGATGCAACTTCCTTTGTTGGATCAATCTCTGGAAGATCCATACGTTTTGTCATGAACTCTTCTCGGTTTGAAGGGTCATTTGCAAGGTCTTTATATTCTTCTTGAACAATGTAAAACAGCCCCTCAGCATATTCGCTACGGGGTTCACAAAACATTGGGTTCGCCTTTTGCCAATTATCTATGTCTGCTACTTCTTCAGCATCATCGAGTTTGCAAATGAAAGGAAAAAGAGAATCGTTTAATTCTTCACCTTTCAATATATTATTTGCTCGTTCTTTCATCTTATCTAGATAGCCTTCACGAACATATCCATCTGTTCCAATAAAGAACTCTCTAGGATTTTTCACTTTCCCTAGTCCACTCGAGAAAACTCTGACTACTTCGTTTGTTGCATATTGATGAATCTCATCATAAATAACGCAACCGTCTCTTAGACCATCTTTTGTACTTGCGTTTGAAGTTCTAAACTTAACGATACTTTTGGTAGCATGATTTCTAATCTCAACTTTTGTAATATGAAACAGGTTACCAAGAACCTCATGCTCTTCAATGGTATCGTACATTTCCACGAACGATGTTTTAGCCTGATCTTCTGAATTAGCTACGATTGAAACGTTGTATTTCGGTATGCCATGTAACTCACTAGTAAGAAAATGAGTAAATGCAGTGATCAATCCATTCTTACCACCACCGCGCCCCATCATAATTAGTAATTTCCTAAAAAAGTTACGATCGGTTTCCTTAAAGTATAAGAAGACAAATGCTGCAATAAATTTTTGAAAAGGCTGTAAAGGAAAGTACCATTTTGTTGTAAAACGATTAAAAGCATTTATTTGTTTTTCATCAAAATAGAGATCATTACGGTTAAGTACATGATTCTCCAAATAACTAATCAACATAACACGCTCTTTATTTAGTTTGATCTTTCCAGATCGGTATAACTGAATATATTCTTCAACAAACGGATGTGAGATCATATAAGATCATCTGCTGTACCCTGGTGCTTCTTATTCTTATCCTCCTCTGCGGCCGCTGCCTTCAAACCAATGGAGTCAAGAATCTTTAACATTCGATCATTCGTTTTATGCAGATCGTTAATCGATGGATTAGATTTAGGACCATGCATCCCCATGATCTGAATTCCATTTTCCTCAATTTCATCTATTAAATCACACTTCAAATCCCACAAAGAAAGATAATCCTGTATTAAGTCAGAATAGTGATTTCCAACGATTTTCTTATCATTTAATTGACTAGTCAAATCGTTCTCAATCCGCTTTCTTAAAGTACTTCTCAATATTTTAGCCATAAGGTTAACCCCCTTTCTTTTTACAGCTATTTCCCAATTCTATATTTACGCGCGAATTCGGAGTAAATCTGGGAAATCGACCCCCTGCACCGGTTCCCGGTGCAAATATTTTTGCCAAACCTTTTGACCGGGGGGGCATATAAAAATAAAGAGCCATCCCTATAGATAGCCCTTGTACAGTAAGTATTTAAAAATCGGCAATTCCAAACATAAACATCTGATACATAACGAATAAGAGTGTTAAGCAAGCAGCCGGTTGCACAATCCACATAGGAAGTCGTAGCGCTTTTAAGATCAATCCTACAACTATACCTGCAATCAACGATCCAAATATCAGAACTCCTAACCTAGTTGCTATTTCTACATTGATACTATTATCTATTTCTCCAAACATCTTTACACCCCAAGAGTCATATCGGATATTCACCTGGTAAATTTAATAAACGTTTTATCACCACATTTCATCATCCCATTTCTTTTTCTTAGTAGGCTTGAACCCTTTGCCATGTACTTTGTTATGACAAGGCAAGCACAATGTCTCTAGGTTATCCAGGACTAATGCAAGCTTCGGATAGTGTTCAATCTCATACTTATGATGAACGTTAAGCTCGATTGACTTACGCTCACCCTCAACCTTCTTGCTGTCCACATGGACCCCACCCTGACGCTTACACTCTTGGCACTCATAGTTGTCACGCTCCAATGCTTCAACTCGTAACGTCTCCCAATCCTTTGATCGATAGAACTGTTTCTTTTGTTTAGAAGTAATAAATTCATTGGAATGAAATTTTTTAATTTCTTCACCTCATCATTAAAGTAAAAAAAGACACTATTAATAGTGTCTCTAATCAATTTCAAAATTCATTTTTTATTTCTTTAATTTAATTAAAATGAACTTGTATATTAGAAATATATTTCGTATAAAAACCATAAAGCTATGAATAACAAGGGCAATTAAAAAACAGTAAAAAATATATCCTATATTTTCCGATGATATAAAATAATATTTCCACTCTGATATATTACTTAGAAGAATGTTATCCAAGGCAACGAAATGTAGTATTCCGTAAACTACTATACAAGTTTGAACTACAATACAGTATGCAAACGACGATATTAATTGCGTCATATTATCAGTGTTTGTTTGTTCAGATTTTTGAGTCGAAAATATTCCAGCTAATATTTCTTTATTAGATGACACTATTAAGGCTAAAGCACTTATGTTAAATCCGATTTGAATTGCAAGAATTGAGAAAAGTTCTTTATTTAAGTTATTTATACCTTTAAAAATTTGATCGAAAGTATTATTACTGTAAATAGCTAAAACAGTTAATAATACTGCCAAGATTGTCGGTATTAAAAATTCATGGATGAGTCTTTTTGTATTAAATCCAAAAGAATACCATTCCCAAACTCTGCTGAAATTATGAGGTTTTTTTCTGCTCATCATTTATGACCTCAGATTCTTTTTTATAATTTTCATTAATCTGTTGTGCATAACTAGAAATTTCTGTTTCAACAGCTTCGTCCTTACCTAAAGGCATATAATTAGGTGTAGGGCCTTTATCTTCTGAAATCGGATTTTTAAACCTAATTACTTTTTCCATTTCTCTTGTAAGGTCGCTGATTGAAGGCTCACCTAACGGAGTATGATTAATATGAGCTTCAAAATCTCTTGTAATTGAATCAGGTGTTATTTTTTGTATTCTTCCACTTTCCAATTGACCTTCGATAGCATATGAATCATATTTTTGCAGTTCAATTACTTTAGCAAAGTACTTTTCAAAAGTTTTCACCATTGAGTATCCAGATTTATTTTTTATTTTTATTTCAAGTTCATAGTTGTCTATTTCATGTTTATCTAATTCAATATCTAGTGCTTCGCTAACATCAATATCTTTCTTTTCAGTGGTACTATCTAATGTAACGATTGCGCTATTAATTTTTTTGAATTCTTTCAACTTATCCATAAACTGAACTGGAGGTAACGTAGTTAAACGATATATAGATCGTTTATGAACCTTTATAGACCTATCGGAATTTAATTGATTAACTTTGTCAATATACGGATAAATCAATTTTCTATGGGAATACAGAAAGGTGTGAAGTAATTTTCTAGTGAAAATTTTATTAAAATCTTCTTGAACTAGAATAAGACCGGAAATCCTATCAATCATAAAGTATACTTTCGCTTCAACTCCATGGTGAGGTTCAATTGTGCTTATTTCATCTTGAGTATTAATATCAATATGTGGCATTCTCACACCATGCCTTGCGGTTAAAAAGTGACCTTCGACTCTGTTTGCATCATCTGACTGTTTAAAATCACCAAGGTTAATAGAGACTGTATCATCTTTATACTTCCTAGCAGACTTGCTTAATTTCATAATTGATTTAAAAAGCATGTCTATCAATTCATAGTCATAAACATCTTCATACCAATTATCTCCTGCAAACTTCGGAGTTGAAAATTCATAAGCTTTTAATAATACTAATTTAACATCTTTAGATACCATACTAATTACCCCCTCTATAATACCTAAATTATAACGTGTATTATGAGGGATTTTGACAATTATCGTTCGACATAAATCGTCAAATGAAAAGACGTCCACCTTAATTGGTAGACGCCTTAAACTTAATTTTTTTTAATGTCGAATTCAACCTCTTGTGGATCCTCAGCTAACTCATTAAGAGGCGTGAATACAATTCGTAATTCTTCAGTACTCTTTAACTCATAAGTTAGTATTACATTCACTTCTTCATTCTCGGAGTTATCAAAAAATATCATACTCATGTCCTGATTATAAACATCAAATGCATTTGTTTTCTCATCCAGCATTTTTTCACCTTGATATACATCCATTTGAGACATGGATATAAACTTTTTAACACCATCCCCCGATTGATTCGTCCAAGTAAAAGATACGTCAGCATAGTTAGTACTATCTCCATAAATTCCAATGTAATTAATTAAGATAGTAAACTCACCGAAAGTCAGTGGATCCTCGTGTAATGCAACCATAGTTGGTTCTAAATCTGCCGGATCGCCATCGGAATAATTAACACAGCCAGTAAATAAAAATAAAACAATCATGACGCCAATAATTTTCTTCAGCAAAATATATCCCCCTTAATCGTTTCCAAGGATAATTATGCCATATTCTATTTTAAAATAACACTGTGCAAAAAAAGACGACCACCATATAAAGTAGCCGTCTATTGTAACGTATTGGTATTTTACTCACTATCATTTTACATCAGGTGAAATGCCTAAACAATGGCACGTCTTACATAACGCTTGCCAATTCTTCTCATTCCAGAACAGCTGCATGTCCACTTCGTATGGTTTGATATGGTCAACGATGGTTGCACTAACAAGATCATTGTTCATTTCACATCGTACACACAACGGGTTACGCCTTAGATACATCTTTCTTGCTTTACGCCACCTGGCATCATAGCCTCTTGATGAGGCTGACCCTCGTCTATTGTCGAAGTCCTTAGATGCTTTGGCTACGACTTTATGCTTATTACAGTATGGCTGATCTGTTATGACTGTACAGCCAACATGATTGCATGGTCTGCGTGGTTTACTTGGCATATATTTAGCTCCCTTTATTAACACGCAAAAAGAGAGCCACCCAAATGGATGACTCTCTTTTCAACTGTTATATTATTGCGATAATAACTTTTCAATTTTATTACCAACATCTGTACTTGCTACTTCTACCGAATTTATAGACGAATTCACTGCATCAATTCTAGCTTTCTGTACCTCTTCGTCTACACGACCATCTCCCATGAACGATTCAGGAAGTCTAGAAATAGCTATCTTATAATCTTCAATAGCTGCAACTAACCGCTTATTATCTTCTTGTAATTCAGTAGGAAGATCAACTGCTTTAATAGCATTTATAAATCCGTTAAGTTGCGATACGTATTTAACATTTTCTGCTTTAACTATTCTCTGACCCTCAATTGTATATTCATCTGCTATCTTAAGTGAACTGCTCGACTTACTTATAGCATCTCCTATACTCTGTAGTACTTTGATGTAATTAATAATGTCTTCTTTCATGTTTTAATCACCTCCTGCCACTCTATTCGACATAAAGGGTCATTTCCCTGCAATGAAAAAGAGCACCCACATAATCTGTAGGTGCTTCATAACGAATCATATAAAGGGGAATTGCACACTACCATCATACCACCGAATAGTGCAACCATGTGTGCAACCATTTTGCAACGGTTATCCTGCTTCAAATTGCACGCCATCAATGCCGAACATCAATACTGCCAAGGCTTTGCACGCATGATCAATATCGTTATACAGTGTACGACGTGAGATAAAGTGCAGTTCTGCCACTTCATCGATCGTCTTTTTCTCATCTAAAAAGTACAGTTGGTTAAGTATTTGGTATCTTCTCCAGTCCTCGTTATAGTGCGATTCCTTGCAACTGGTGCGGTACACTTCGATCATTCGCTCTATATAAACGACCATTGCTGCAGTTCTCTTTCTGTTTGCTAGAATGGACTTGATTTGGAATGCATCATCACTGAAATCATCTAATTCGAGTGCTTTCATCAATTCCGGAATATCCTCTTTGGCCTGTTGCCCATGACGTTTGAAAGAACGGTAGTTTTTCAAAAGGAGCTTAACGTTTCTTAATCGATTGTCATGTTTGCGCTTGTTCTCCCCTGCTCTTAAACGATCTGTTTCCTTCACTGTCTCTTTTACAACTTCAACTATAAGCCCCATTGTCATTTTATCAATTTTCATAGTTTGAACTCCCCATTCATGTAATAATTCGTTTATCTACCTGTGCCATCCTCATAGGACCTTGCTTTGATCATATCTTTAAGGCTATTGGCTGCACGTTCATAAGAAACAGCAACACCGCGCCATTTCATATAATCCCCTTCGTGCTTACCTGCTTTTTTCAATTCTTCTCCTTTAAATTTCCTTGATAGGTACTGACCATCTGCGCTACGTCCACCGCCATCGATCACCACTCTTTCATACGCTTTACCTTGTTCAATTTCCGCCATTGCTTCATGGTATTTTTGCTGTGATTTGTAGTAACTGGCTATCCTATAGGCTTGTCTTTCTGCTTCTGCATACTCGTACTCTAATTTAGCCATTTGAACAGGAGTAAGGTCCTCAATTCTAGCTTGGGGACCTTCTGTTATTTGGATTTTTTCAATTGCTTTGTTATGTGCTGCAATGTAATACTCAAGTGCCTTTTCATTCATCTAACAATTGCTCCTGGCAAATACCCTCATTGGACGCCGATCAATTACAGGTACAATACGTGGGCTCATTTGCCTGATTTGTTGGAATCGCTTGGTTCGGTATGCTAGAGAAGCCTCAGCTGCTTGAACCCTAAGTGAATGAACGATACCTTTCCATGTATCCATGACTGTCTTTTTAATATTCTCAAAAGCTTTAACGAAGATCTCTGCAAACGAATTTAGTACTTTCCTTGCTGCATCGCCGTAGGCTTGTCTCATTTGATTGATCACCTTTTCAATTCCAATTGCCGTATAGATCGTTCTGCCGGCATATTTCTCATACCATTCAAGCACAGACTTACTTACCTGAATTTCATTTGAATAATAGCATTTCATGATGGCTTCCCCCACTCTCTTTACCATTGATGTGTAATAGCTGACGTCATCTTTGTTGAAGGACGCATGAATTATTGGTCCATAAATATAATTCTGTGGATATGACTTCCTACTTGATATGAACCGGATCATTCCGTTCCCTTCGTCCACCCTTTCAGCTTCTACGATCAGTTTCTCACCAGTTTTCAATACGACTGTGTATACGTTCATGAAAACTCTCTTTTCTCAAACATCGACATTATCTTCTCCTTCTATATAGTCATAAATATTTCCGCAACCTAATCCGATATAACACGTATTACTATTCGAGGTGATATACATGAACAAGATGAACACATACTACATAATTGGTGTGATTATGCTCGTTAGTGGATTGTTAACTTTTGTTACGGATTCAAGTAGCATTCTTTTCTTGATGTACGTACCATTAGCTGCTACGTTCTTCTTCCTTGGCGCTGATGAAGCGAAGAAAAAGAAGAAGGATGAGGAGGGCTGATACATTGCCCTCCTATATCGCAATTTTTTCGTAGAAAACATGTACTACATATTCGTTTGAAAGAGATATTTGAATTGTTCCTAAGAAGACGCTTTGAGTACTTCGTTGCAAATACTCCTCACCAGTCGTATACACCCAAAAGAATACAGTCTCTTTTTCTTCTTCTTTCGGGTCAACCTCTGCCCAAACAACAATTCCATTACGCTGATTACCAACAGATAATATCTTGCTACCTACTGGCAATTTAACTTTTTGCATGGTCCTTGCATCCAAAGGGTACTTATAAATTGCTTTCATTTCTTTTCCTCCTGTACAGTGGTAAAATTTAACGCAACCTTATCCGGTCTAATACGTATTACTAGTTGAGGTGATCTACATGAGCAAAGTGAAATCATGCTACATAATCGCTATTTCAATGATCGTCATAGCTTTAACTAACTTCGCTACAGACTCAAGCAATCGATTGTACTTAATTTACTTACTGCTTGCCGCTACATTCTTCTTACTTGCTGCTTATGAAGCAAAGAAAAAGAAGAAGGAGGATGAGGAGGGCTGATACATTGCCCTCCTATATCATTGGTCGCCAATCAGCATTATCCATATTGAATGTTGATTTACCAGTTATTTTTCTTCCCCTACCTTCGTCTACTCCTGTGATCTCATACCACTTGCCAGTATCATCATCTTTTACTACGCCACCTTTTCTTGGCATATATGAGAAAGAAAAAATCTTCTCGTCATTAACGTAAAACGGGTACATCGGTATCCCCTCCTATATAGGTATGTAGCCTTAAAACTCCCCAATATCCGTTCCTTCAACGTTCTTACCTCTGCTCCTAGGCAAATCCCAGCAATGCTTGCACATTTCCGCTCCGATATCAGCCATATAAGGAGAGCTTCTTAACTTTGGCGCTGGCTCTTCGCAGTAGCTACATTCTTGAGGCATTTTTAATGTGCCAATCATCTCCATGGACTCTATATAGCACTCTATCTCTGTAGCCAACTGTTCATTGGTTGTCATTTCGGCATATTTTTTAAGAGCGTAAGCGGCTGCTGGATCTTTTTCTGGAGAAAGAGTGAAAGTGAAGCCTTCAACCGGCTTCGCTGTTTCGTTATTGATAACCGTGTATTTCTCATAAAGTCCTTTTTCTTTACTCACTCTCCACGATCCCACCTTTCATAGTCTGAGATATTGCGAGATTCCTTATAAAATTTGTAATTGATTGCTGCAAACAAAGAGATAAAGAGAACGGCTGTTAAGATGCCCATACTCATAACGCTTGTTTCTCCTGCAGGTGATCGATCACAGCCAAATAATCAAGCGTTACCTGACGACCTCTTTCCACCTCATACGCATAAACCTCAAAATCAGCTATAGGGATGCTTTTTCTACCGCCTGTTTCTGCTGCTTTTACATAGTGCGCGATGAAGCTGACTGGACAATAGAAGATTAGGTGATGATTTCTAAATTCGATCAGAACGAATGAAATGGCTCCGTTCTTTTCTGCATCGATAAGGTACTGCAGCTGATGAGCTTTAAGAAGATCCAAATCAAATCGTTTTTCTCCTACACTCTTTGCTTCAAATGCAATGGCCTTGCCTTTATACACACCGTCATAATCGACTGTGGACTTTGCTTCCCACTGTGCCTTGAGAATATCTCTCCCTCTTGTTTTAAAGACTTTAACTGGTGTTGGTCGCTTGTTAATTAGAGCAACGCCCATATTCTTGTATTGCTGATTTACAAAGTTGATTGCCATTTCAAATGCTTGTCCTCTGTTTGCATAAGATCGTTTCATAGAGCCCTCCTTAATCTTCAATCAATGACAGTTTCTTTTTTCGTTCGGTTCGATAAAGCGACTTTGCCTCTTTTTGTGGAATGGGATGAATTTTTGCTGCATAAAAGCTGATAACAAGGTCTGTATGCTCAAATTCAATATCCGTATATTCCGTAACCTGGTAGCTCTCACCCTCGTAATAAAAGTGTTTGCCCAACCTTACTTTTGAAAGGTCGTAATCATCCTGCTCGTAAATTTTTTGATAAAACTCTCGTAAGTTAAGCTGCGGCTCAGGAGTGAAATTGTAAGCAATATCCACGCTTATGTTTTGGCAAATGTATCTGACTTTTAATTTTGAGTAATAAATTTCAATGCTCTCAATCCCAATGATGAGATATGATGAGCCTTTGTACTCTAAGATGTCGCCCTTCCTACTTGGCGGTTTGTATAAACGAGTGGTGCGCTGTAATACCATGATTAATGGGTCCATATAGCCGTCCCCTAGAGCAGGAGAGTCACAGTCGGCGCCGTGATGGACACCGCATCAATTCCTGCGTAGTAAAGTACTTTGTGATCCTTATCTGTTCCCAAGGTCCCCAGTCCGAAGAATAGGACAATTATTATCAGCCTGATTTGGGTCATTATTAGCATGTCTGTCTCCTTGTAGTCATCATTCACGCCTGTTAAACTATCTGTAAAACTGTGAAAGTGGTGTTCATTTATGAATAAACGTTCTATCTTATTTTTTCTTCTTTCTGTGACGTTTGGCGCTATGGTAGGTTATGCGTTGGTTACTTTCTTTTGATTGTCAGAATGGCAGATCATCATCCGATATATCAATTGGCTTGCCATCATTCGCAAACGGATCGTCCTTATACCCATTGTTTGAGCTCTGCTGTTGATTGTTCTGTTCTGAGTTGCTCTTATTACGCGGCTCCAAGAACTGGACACTTTCAGCAACAACCTCGATCACAAAAACGCGTCTGCCCTCGTTATTGTCATAGCTTCTTGACTGTAGTCTGCCATCTACACCTGCAAGGCTCCCTTTCACAAGAAACTGTGCTGCATTCTCTGCCGGTTTGCGCCATACCACGACATTGATAAAGTCTGCCTCTCGATCTCCGTTGTTGTTAGTAAAAGGACGATTGACCGCCAGTGTGAAATTACATACCGCTACTCCACTTGGCGTGTACCGAAGTTCCGGGTCTTTAGTAAGACGTCCGACTAAAACAACACGGTTTAACATTTTTGAGCCTCCAATTCGTCCATGAAGTTACTTGACTGCTGATCTCTATGCAGAATATCAACCAAATCAAGATCATTTGGCTCGGCCTTCTCACGTTCATCCTTCTGCTTTTCGAAACAAACAGGACCATAACCCTTGATTTGACTAGCCTTAGATTTCAATGGACGTCCGCACAAATTGCACATAGGGTAGATATCTCCACGTTGCGGTACTACGTCTTTTTCTAGCAGATCGTCAGCTGATTGATAGTCTTCGGTCATGAGGCTAAACGCTGCAAGCATAGCTTGGCATAAAGCAAGTGCGACCGTCTCTCCTTCACCGGTGGCAATAAATCCGGTGCTTATTTTTGCATAAGGCTGTATCGTTACCTGACAAGATGCTCCTGGAACGTTGCCTAGGTTAAATGAGCCTACGTTGTTAGCTGCGGCAATGGCTTGAGCCACACTAACGGTTGGCTGATACTTCCTCATGCTGTACGTGACGTCTCCTGATGGCTTGTACCAGTTGGCAGCAGAAACCTTGCCTGACTTGGTGATGTTAGTCCACCCGTTTACCTTAGTTGCAATCAATGTGTCAATGAGACGCATTTCTCTGTGATTCAAACTGTTTTCCTCCCTTGTTTTCGCGCTCTAAGCTCAGCAAGCATACCGTAATATTCTTGTGCTGCTTGGTCTTGATCATTACTGTTATTAGGCTCTTTTTGAGCTTCTTTCGATTGCTCTTTCTCTTCCTGAGCCCATTCAGGCAATTTATCTTTATGTCCATTCGCTTTCCTAGGTTCAGCTTGTTTACTGGCAAGACCAGCCATACGATCAAACTTTGCGTTTAGATCGCGTGGAGTCATGATGTTTGTAGCCCAAAACTGATCTCTGCGAACAGCTGACACAACTTCACGAATACGCTCAGGCGACTTGCCTTTATCAAGAATCTTTTGCATGTCTGCAGCCCACTCTTTAATATTTGGCTCCGAATGATCCGGAATCATCTTCTTTAGCCCTTCCAAAAACTCTTTGGCTAGATCCATAGCAACTTGTCCTTGCTCACTACTCTCTTGGTGATGACGGTTCAAGATATAGCCAACGAAGTAAGAGAGGGAGTTAATACGATCTCTCCTGTGTTTGGGTTGGTATTGAATAAAGCATTCTTGCATATACTGAGTAGCATCAGACAAGCTAATGCCAGATTCTATGATTTCATCAGCTGCAGTTGAATCAGCAGGAGAAGTTTGGAATCCTCTTGCACGTAACCGAACAAATTCTTGCAAGATCTCATTTTTCAAAGATTCAGAGGAAAGAGAATCAGAAGTCAACGTCTTTTCTTTTTCTTTTATCTCTTTATCTTTTAAATTATTATTTATATTTTCTTTTAATATAGTGGGATCAATTTTGGAATGCTCCGTTCCATTTTCTGAATACTCCGTTCCATTTTTGGAATGATCGTCACTTTCCTGCATTCCATTCTCTGAATGCTTCGTTTCATTTTTTGAATGATTCATTCCGTTTTTGGAATGGTTGTCATTAGGGTTTTCCCATTTCTTTGACTTCATCACATGAATGACGTTACCTCTTGGAGTAGATTTAACTGTGATATAACCCTCTTTTTTTAATGCATCACAATGGGCCTTAATTGTGGGTATTGGAATGCCTAATTCATCATGGATGATCCGATAGGGTACTGGATTTCCATAAAGTACAGCACCACTACCTTGTCCATCTTTAGATTCACCAGTTGTACGATCTATGAGCCATAAGAACACCCATATTGCCTTCCCTATACGTTTGTGATGCTCTGGAGTCATAAGTCCGCTATGTATGCGGAAATACCTGGTTTCCACCATCACTCCCTCCTAACTTGTGGTATATTGCCTTTCTTATGGGGATTGGGTATAATAAGAATGTCGATGGAATTATATCCAATCCCTAAAGTCCATTACCGTGCCAGGTGATGGGCTTTTTTGTGTACTTGAAAGAATACAACTAAGACCTCGTTAACCTTCATGTCAAAACGGTTTGCTACACGTTTAGCTCCACGATCCGTTCCAAGCACAGATACGTGGTTGAATAGGTAAAAGGTTTGCTCCTTGTCCAATTTGCCTGTTGTGCCATCTGCTCTGTTGAAAACCACTCTTATCACCTCCTATGCCGAATATAAATACCTACCATTTTTTGATAGAATAGATATGTCTCCCCAGACAATCTCTAAGAAAGGAGGTATATATATGGCTACTTCTGCAATAATCACATTTAGCAACAATGAGGAATTAAAAATTACAGAAGATGAATACATCATCCCCATTGAAGCTGTTGAAAAGAACGGCACACTAATCACCTATAAGAAAGAACCTTACTTAGTTTTGGACCATAGCAACGATGGTTTAATTCCGTCACTTACTAAAGTAATTTCAGGGTGTGCTTTCTTCTCCAAAATTGATGAAAGTGATAAAAAAGTCTATTCTTCAAGTTCTGTAGTAAAGATCACGAATCTATAATTAGTTTGGAAGCAATCTATTTAATTGATAGGTTGCTTCTTTCAATCTCCAAATCTTGCTGCACTTTTTCAATAACCGAAACTAATGCTTGGTTATTTTCCCAATGAGCTGACTCATACGCTCTCTTAAGCAAACGATCCGCTTCTTGATATGTGGTTGAAGTACTCTTAACATGAATAGTTAGTAAATCAACTGAACTATCAAGAACATTTTTCTGATCTTTCTCGATCATTTCTAGAACCTCATTTAATGCATTCTTTTTTTGTTCGTCCATCTTTATTCACTCTCCCCTTTAAGACATATCTGCTTGCCATTTATAAGCAACGTTCAACATTGATTGCTCAACTCTTTCGAACTGCTTTCGTGCAATCTCAACATACTTATCAATCGTAATTGAGCCGTATACGCCTATATGTGACTCCACATACATTTGTACTTTTTCTGCATATTTCATTTCATAATGATCTGTGAAGGTTGCTCTGACCTGTTCTTGCAATTCAGCTAATTCACTTGTCACTGTCTCACCCCCACAATCTAATAAAACCAAACGACTCCATAACTACCGCAAAGAGACCCACAACGACTAAAGTAGCGCCAACTGATATAGCTATAGCATCATAAAGATCAAGCTCCGGTTCATCCTTCTTCATTCAAAGCCCTCCAGTTCACTTAAAGATTGAATTAAAGTTGTCATCTAAAAATCTAGCCATCTTATTTGCATGGAACGACCAAGTTTGGCCTTGAGACTTTGGATAGTAAACAAAACCTCCGTTTTCAATATCAAGAACCTTTTTAAATTTAGGAGGATAAAGGACGTTGTCTTTTATCCAATTTTTCTTCTTACCAATTCGGTTTTCTAAGTCGGTCATATTCCAATACACACCGAGCAGCTGAACTTCTTTTAATTCTTCAAGTTCGACTTTTGAGATTAAGACAGAATCTTCTGGTATTGGAATGCTCAAGCTAACTTGAAGTTGTTGGTTCATGCCCAATATCCTCACTCTCCTTTTCGAAATCCTCAAATAAATATTCAATATTCATCCTAGGAAAAAAGTGATCTTTAATTTTTTTTGCGTCTCTATAAGAAAAAATGTAATTGCCATTTAACTTATCGATTATAGTTGCATATCTCACATTAAGTAACGAAGCTAATTCAGCTGGCTTTACATTTTTTCGCGTCATTTCTGCTTTCAAATTCCTAAGCAATGATCCCCCCCCTTTTCAACAAAAAATACTCAATTGCGTATCTTAAAAACAATATATACTCAATATAGTATAATGTCAACGAAATCATAGAAAAAAATACGAATTTCCGTATAAATCACTGTTTACTTTTAGATGATATAGTTATATTATGTATTTAAATACGGTAAAACGTATTAAATGAGAGGTGGTAAGGGTTTTGATAGATAAGAGAGCAGAAATAATCAAAAATTTAATTAAAAAAAGCAAACATAAAAATCAGAAAGCTTTTGCTGCATATATAGATATCCCTTATACGACTTTAAGATCTATGCTTGAGAGAGACATTGGGAAGGCGTCTGTAGACAATGTTATTAAAATCTGTAGAGGGTTAGGCATAACCACTGAGCAATTAGAAGAAATGGCTTCTACTAAAGACAAAAATAATTTACCTGAACTCAATGATAAAGATGAAAGAAATATACAAATTGAATTACAAAATATGATTGATGGTCTAAGTGAAGATAGTTATGCAGCATTTGATGGTCAAGATATTAATGAAATGGACCCGGAGGATAGAGAATTACTTATAAGCTCATTAGAGAATTCATTACGCTTAGCAAAAAGACTATCAAAGCAAAAATTCACCCCTAAGAAATACCGTGACGAATAGGAGTGTTAGACTGTGCGTATCAAACAACAAGTGGAGAAATTGATGAGAAAGCACGAGACTGACTGCCCCTATAAAATCGCTAAGCGACTAGGTATACATATCTCGTTCGAGCATTTAGGTAACACACTAGGCTACTACAGCAAACACTTCAGGATAAAAATCATTCATATTAACCAGGACCTAAATGAAAATCAGAAGAAGTTTGTTGCTGCACATGAACTTGGACATGCTATCAGGCACGCTGAATACAACACACAGTTTCTTAAAAAGAGTACTTTCTTTTCTACCAGTCCGCTTGAAAAGGAAGCGAATACGTTTGCCATTGAATTGCTATTTCATGATGGCAGGGACTCTTCTATTACGATTAGAGAAGCTGTAAGAGATTACGGTGTGCCTGAAAAACTTGCACTGTTAAAATCACTTGGATAATTTTTTTATTCTATAAGAGAACATACATTCGTATTTAGGAGGTAAAAAGATGGCAAGCGCACAGAAACGAGGAAAGACGTGGCAATATACGATAAGCAGAAAAATTAATGGTAAGGCTGCCCCAATCCGAAAAGGAGGTTTTCGAACAAAAAAAGAAGCTTTAGCTGTAGCAGCTGAAGTTGAGACTGAACTTAAAAAAGGCCTTATACCTCAAACTAAAGATGAGCCATTAGTAACATTTTTTGAGACTTGGCTTGATACCTACAAACCGAATATCAGTAAGAATACACGGGCTAGATATGAAGACACTTTACGAACATTGAAAGATTTCTTTAAAGATAAACCACTTCAACAAATGAACAAAAGAGATTATCAATACTTTCTAAATGAATATGGTAAGAACCATGCACGTTCAAGCTCTAAGAAGTTGAATAGCCATATTCGTGCTTGTGTGAAAGATGCTATTGATGAAGGTCTCATTCGAAGTGATTTTACAAGGAAAGCTGTATTAACTGGAGAGAAAGCAAAGCGAGCTGAAGAAAAGCATTTACACTTTGAAGAAAGTCAGTTCTTACTTAACTACCTATACTCAAATCTAGAGTTGAATTCAACTCTGCATCTGATTCTGCTTGCCTTAACCTCTGGTATGAGATTTGGAGAATTAGTGGGACTTCAACGAGAGGACTTTAACTTCTTCAACAATACAATCAATGTAAATAAGACTTGGGGATACACAAAGAAATCTGTAGATGGATTTGGGCCAACTAAAAATGACCAATCTATCCGAAACATAAAAATGGACGGGGACGTTATGAACGCCTTTAAAGCTTATTTTAACGATACACCTGAAAATATCCACAAACTTGTTTTCTATAGCTCTTCCTCTAAATATAAGGTAATATCTAATACAGCTGCAAACAACGTGCTAAAGAAGATCTTAAGCGATCTAGATATAGAGCCGATCAGCATTCACGGATTAAGGCATACACATGCTAGTGTCTTACTTTACGAAGATGTTTCAATTTATTATGTAGCAGAGAGACTAGGGCATTCAAACACAGACACGACAATCAGCACTTATGCTCACATAGTGAAAGAACTTCGTACACAGGATGAAGAAAAAACAATTAGTGTATTCAAAGGTATGCGGAGATCCAGTTGATGTGTAAAATACGTGTAAAAACTTTTTTATTTTTAAAAATAACTCGATACAACTCCCCGAAACAAAAAATGCCTTAAACATTGATAAATCAATGGTTTAAGACATTTCTTATTTCTTTCAAAACTATGTAATTATCCTTGGTAACGTCCCAGGAGAGATTCGAACTCCCGACCGACGCCTTAGAAGGGCGTTGCTCTATCCAGCTGAGCTACTGGGACAAAAAAAAAAAGAAAAGCGGGTGATGAGAATCGAACTCACATCATCAGCTTGGAAGGCTGAGGTTTTACCACTAAACTACACCCGCATGGTTTAGATTGCTTTTTTTAAAAGTAATATCAGCGACGAATATAAATATACCGTATTTGATGTCTACTGTCAATAGTTTATCAAAATTTATTTACGTTTAAATACGAAGTTATAAATAAGGAAGTTGTCAGGTATAAATCCGCTCCAGGAGCAACCCTCGCTTTCCGTGGGTACGGCCTCAGACTCTTCCGCGGAAAACCACCGCTACAGAGTCTTCACCACGTACTTCCCCACTGGAGTCTCGGGTTCTCCTTACGCTAGATCAATATATGTTCTGTGATATGTGCTCATATTATTGTATCCTTAAATCTTTCCTTCTCAACTACCTCTTAAAGATTCCACCAAGCTCTGGCATTTCTTGGTCGTCGTATGTGTAATACGTGACCTTGATTTCTTGTACTGTTAATTCGCAGATGCAATAGGTTTGGTCTCTTCTTCCTGATGGTAAGCGAATGCTGCCAGGGTTGATGAAAACAATGCCTTTCTCTTCGAAGCATGTAGCTACATGGGTATGGCCGAAGCATGCTACCCTAGCGCCTACTTCCTCTGCTCGCAGCACAAGCGTATTCAAATGACTTTTCACTTGAAATAAATGTCCATGTGTGAAGTACATTCGTCCATAATCCGTTTCTTCTACCCACTCTTCCGGAAAAGGCTGTCCCATATCGCAATTTCCTTTTACACCAGTTACTCCAGCAAGTGGTCCTTTCTCTGGTTCAAGCTCTGAATCTCCGCAATGAAAGATCTTATCTACATCTTGTCGTTTCCGATCAAGAAGTTGTTTAAGTTCATCTGTCCAGCCATGACTATCACTTATGATCAAAGCTTTCATGTGTGACCACTCCCTTACAAATTAAATAAATTTTTATATTTAAGTAGCTCCTGTATGGCTTTGCCTCTGTGGCTACGTTCATTTTTCTCATCGGATGACAGCTCGGCCGCCGTTTTTCCAAGCGACGGAACGTAAAAGATCGGATCATAGCCAAAGCCATTCTCTCCTTGGCGACTTGTCGCAATGGTACCTTCAAATTGTCCTTTAAAGAAAATCGTTTCCTCGTCCGGCTGAGCTACAGCCATCACACAGACAAATCGCGCCGTTCGTTGACCTTCTGGGACATCTTGTAATTCATGAAGCACCTTATCGATGTTCGCCTGATCATCCTTTTGCTCACCTGCGTATCTTGCAGAATACACGCCTGGCTCACCATTTAAAGCGTCAACTTCTAAGCCTGAATCATCGGCAATGACCGTGCGATTGAGGAGCTTACAAAGTGTTTCTGCTTTAATTGCTGCATTCTCATGAAAGGTCACACCTGTTTCAGGGATATCTGAAATGGTTGGGTAATCAAGCAACGACTTTACAATCGTTTCTTCCCCCTCAAGCAACTGCTTAAACTCGTTGATCTTTCCTTTATTGGTTGTGGCGATAATTAATTCAGTTTCCATCTGCTCCCACTCCTTTTGTATCCTGGATACGGTCACTCGTCTGACTAAGATGCTCTTTTTGCAAGCCTACGAGCTCCTGAATTCCTTTTTCAGCTACATCCAGCATCGCATTCAGTTCACTTCTAGAAAATACGGCTTCCTCTCCGGTCCCTTGAACTTCTACTAATGCCCCACTACCTGTCATCACAACGTTCATATCCACATCAGCTTTGGAGTCCTCCGCATAACAAAGGTCTAAGAGCACCTGCTTTTTCTCATCAATTCCAACTGAGATCGCGGCTAAAAAGTCTGTCACAGGCCATTCAGTCATCCGCTCTTCAGCCATCGCTTTTTCAAAGGCTAAACACATCGCAACATATGCACCTGTAATAGCTGCTGTCCGCGTGCCCCCGTCTGCTTGAATGACGTCACAGTCTATCCAGATTGTTTTCTCACCCATTTTGTTTAAGTCTACAACTGTGCGAAGTGCGCGACCAATCAAGCGCTGAATTTCCATCGTTCGGCCTGTCACTTTCCCTTTAGAGGATTCACGAATGGTTCGGACTTGCGTTGCTCTTGGAAGCATCGCATATTCAGCAGTAATCCAGCCCTTACCTTTCCCTCTTAGAAATGGTGGAACTCTGTCTTCAAGACTCGCATTACAAATCACCTTTGTATCTCCCATCGAAATAAGAACAGAGCCTTCTGGGTGTTTTGTGAAATGCATGTCCAGTGTTAAATTACGTAAATCATTTGCTTGTCTATCATCTATTCGTACCATATCAATCGTTCCTTTTCTATTTAAAAAATGAAAAGAGAAGGGCTACTCGCTCCTTCTCTACCTCTATCTATTATAAAGTCTCCCCCCAAAAACGCAAAGGTAAAAGCGAAACATTTTTTATAGACTATGATCATTGACTTGCTTTGGTCTTGAAACGGGTTCTGCTGGCTCACCTTCTTGATTTAAAATAGAGGCTTCCCCGTTCACTTCAATGGATACCTTATCCACGCCGTTTTGTTCTGTTAATGTGAGAACCAGCATATTTAAAACATCCTGTGAAACAGCCATATTCTCACTGCTTTCTAAAATGTGCTCATTAAAATCCAGTGTTAATGTTCCATCCTTCACTTCAGGATTTCCAAGAAGATTCGCTTTTGTTTGGATGCCTGACACAAGTGATGTGCCAATAGAAGGTCCTTCAATTAATTCATTCACAGCTGTTGTAAGCGCGTCTTCACCAGCTTCAACTCTTCTTGTAACAGGAACATAATAACGGGATTCGCCTTGATGACCCATAAAATATAACAAAACTTCTTCACTATTCACTAGATCCACCACTTGGTTCGATTCGAGATTAATCCCATCAGAGCGACTTACTCCATCCCCGATTGGCGTTTTGTTGAGTGGCATAACCTCTTGATCGTACCCATTAATTCGAATCTGTACCTTTTCTACACTATCAAATTGAGTAAGTGTCCATGTGATCGCTTGAAGGATCTGCTGTTCTTTGTTTGCATCGTACCTCTCAAATTCTCTCGAGAAGTCAGCAACGGCTATTTTTTCCTCTTCGTTCAAATTCACCGTTACACTTGTTCCAGGTGGGAGAACGGCTTGGAAGCCATTAGGTAGTAACTCAGAAACCGGTCCATCCGCCACTAAGTATTCAAGCGATTGCTTCAGCACACCCTCTTGTTTAGGCAGCGTTAATGTTTGTGGCACCACCATGCCATTTGCATCTAATAAGTATAATTCTCGCTGTACGGTCTCTGCTGATTCTGCTGCTTGCTCATTGTCTTCTTCTTGAGAGTCTTCATCACTTACCTCATCAACCGTCCCTGTCTCATCTAATTTAATTTCGTCCGTATCCTCTACATAATTCACTTGAGGTACATCCATCTTAGTTGAAACATCTTTTGATCCTATTGAACACCCAGTTGTCACAAGTGTAGCTGCTAAGATAAGTGGAGCACCTGTTTTTAAGTACTTTCGCATTTTTGTTTCCCTCCCTAGATAGTTTGTACTTTCATGTATACGAGCCTATCTTTAATTTAGACCTGCAAAGTTTAGACAAACTGTTTTATATAAAAAAAAACGAAGATCCACTTAGGACCTTCGTTAGCACCTGCATTTCCTTATTGATCAATTACAATGGTTTCAACTCTGCCGACTTCAATTTCTAGCCATTGGTTCGCCAATCGTTTAAAAAGCTCTTCTTCTCCTGTTGTATAGAACGTGTGAGCAGGCACTCTTTCTCCTGTATAAGCCGCGTCGCCATGGAAAAGGAGGCCACTGACTTCTCTCGCTGTCTCTTCACCTGATGAGATTAAGGTAATAGAAGAGCCAGACCACTTTTTAATAAGTGGTGCAAGCAACGGATAATGTGTACATCCTAAAATAAGCGTATCAAAGCCTTTACCCGTTAAAGGAGCCAATGTGTCAGCGACAATGCGACTTGCTTCCTCTCCTTCAAAAATACCTTGCTCAACAAGCGGAACAAAAGGTGGGCAAGCTAGACTTTCTACTTGAACCGAACTATTAATAGATGTCAGCGCTTTTGAATAGGCACCACTCTTAATCGTCCCAGTTGTTCCAATGACTGCAACATGCTCCTTTACAGTCGCTTTAAGCGCACTTGAAGCACCAGGGTAGATTACTCCTACCACAGGGATATCAAGTGTTTTCTTCACTTCCTCTAACACAACAGCTGCTGCTGTATTGCAAGCAATCACAAGCATCTTTATGTTTTTGGTTTGTAAGTAACGAATCATTTGCCACGTGTACGTACGTACTTCTTCCTTAGGACGCGGACCGTATGGACAACGCTTTGAATCTCCTACATACACAATTTCTTCCTTAGGTAACTGTCGCATGAGTTCTTTTGCAACGGTTAATCCACCAAGTCCTGAATCAATGACACCAATCGGTCTATCCACGATGTTTCCCTCAATTTCTATCTATATCTGAACCATACTTAGGTTGATTTTTTACCTTTAACTGCTTTCATTTGATCATGGAGTAAGCTTAGGCTTTTCTCAAGGGTATCTACCTGATCCTGCGAAAAGTCCGCTAAAATATCTTCTAAATAATCCTGACGCTTTACAATCACTTCCTGAATAATCGTTTTTCCTTTTTCCAGAAGGTGAATGCGAACGACTCTACGATCATTTGCATCTTTTACGCGGGCGACCAGTTCGCTTTTTTCCATCCGATCAATAAGATCTGTCGTTGTACTAAAAGCTAAATACATACTGGTTGAAAGCTCGCCAATAGTCATATCCCCTTTTTCCTTTAGCCATTGAAGCGCCACAAATTGAGGGGGTGTGATTGGGAACTGTGAAAGAATGACTCGACCTTTTTGTTTAACCATATCTGCTACTCTACGTAGGGAACGTTCAATTTCTTCGATTTGCTCATGGGTCATTCATCGCACCTCCTATCCATTCCAACTTCTATCTTATCTCATTTTATTGTCTCTTTTTTCATATCGGAATTCAAGTGTTAGTAAACAAAAGTCTTGAAATGTCCTTCTTCTTAAAACAAATAAAACGGACACCTAAAAAGGAGTCCGTTTTATCAACCTGTTACTCAGAAATATAATTCTCACGAACAAGCTTCGCCACTTCGTCTGCTGTATCAAGCTCAAGAGCTTTTTGTGCAAACTCGGCCAATTCTTTTTTAGATAGCTTTAGAAGTTGGCTTCTGGCAGGAAGAATCGATGTAGCACTCATGCTAAACTCATCTAAACCTAATCCAAGTAGAAGTGGAATCGCCACTTCGTCTCCAGCCATTTCTCCACACATTCCTACCCATTTGCCTTCTTTATGAGCGGCTTTAATCACCATCTCAACTAAACGAAGAATTGCTGGGTGGTACGGCTGATACAAGTATGAAACCTGTTCATTCATGCGGTCAGCTGCGAATGTGTATTGAATCAAATCGTTTGTTCCAATACTAAAGAAATCAACTTCCTTTGCAAATTGAGGAGCTGCTACTGCAGTAGATGGGATCTCTACCATAATACCAACCTCAATTGAATCAGAAACATTTATTCCTTCAGCGATAAGCTTGTCCTTTTCTTCATTAAGCAAAGCTTTCGCTTGGCGTAATTCTTCAAGAACAGCAATCATCGGGAACATGATCTTAAGATTTCCAAACGCACTTGCACGAAGAAGCGCACGAAGCTGAACGCGGAACAGGTCCTGCTGCTCTAGACAAAGTCTAATCGCACGGAATCCAAGGAACGGGTTCATCTCTTTTGGAAGATCTAGATATGGAAGTTCTTTATCCCCACCGATGTCTAAAGTACGGATAACAACTGGTTTCCCTTCCATACGCTCCACGACTTCTTTATACGCTTCGAATTGTTCTTCCTCAGAAGGAAGATTGTCTCGACCCATATAAAGAAACTCAGTACGGTATAAACCAATACCCTCTGCGCCATTAGCAATAACACCTTCAAGATCCTTAGGTGTACCAATGTTTGCAGCAAGCTCAACGTGCTCACCATCAGATGTGGTTGTTTGATCATTTACAAGTTTAGCCCATTCCTCTTTTTGCTTAAGGAAATCAGCTTTCTTTTGTTCAAATGAAGCTAACACGTCTTCAGATGGGTTGATCACTACCTCGCCATCAATTCCGTCCACAATTACGATGTCGCCGGTTTTTATGGATTTCGTGGCTTCCTTTGTACCAACAACCGCAGGAATTTCCAGTGAACGAGACATGATTGCAGAATGCGAGGTCCGACCACCGATATCTGTTGCAAACCCTTTAATAAATAACGGGTTTAACTGAGCAGTATCTGAAGGAGTAAGATCTTCAGCAATAACAATCGTTTCTTCGCTAATCGTAGCAAGTGATCCAGCTTCAATTCCTAGAAGATGACCAATCACTCGTCTTGAAACATCGCGAATATCCGATGCACGTTCTTTCATGTATTCGTTATCCATATTTTCAAAAATGGTAATAAATTGATCTGCTATTTCATTAAGAGCAAATTCAGCGTTACGTTTCTCATTTGTAATCTTATCCTTAACTGAATCAATCAGCTCGGGGTCACTTAAAACCAACAGATGGGCAGCAAAAATTTCAGCCTTATCTGCACCAAGATTTTGTTCAGTTTTATCTTTAATGGCAGACAGCTCATCCTTTGACACGCTTAGAGCGTTTTCAAAGCGCTCAATCTCAGCACTCGGATTAGATGCTTCTGAAGAGCTGATTGTGAAATCAGGCTCTTCATGCACATAGGCCTTTGCAATAGCAATGCCATGGGAAGCTGCGATGCCAGAAATTACTTGTGGCATGTATTATTCCCCTAACTCGTTTTTGATGATTTCTTCGATTGCAGCAAGTGCTTCGTCTGCATCAGATCCCTCAGCTTTAATTGTTACTTCTGCGCCTTGGCCTACACCAAGAGACATAACACCCATGATGGATTTAAGATTTACAGACTTACCTTTAAATTCAAGAGTGATATCAGAAGAGAATTGACCAGCTTTGTTTACTAGTTGAGTTGCTGGACGTGCGTGAATTCCTGTTTCTGCTGTAATCTTATACGTTTTTTCTGCCATAATGAATCAGCCTCTTTTCTTAAATATAAATTTGAGATTGTAGGTTCTTTCTAGACTTTCAGCTACTATATGCAGAATGTCTGAAGAAGCACCTATTTTAGTTCAAAAAAAAGAATAGCATATTACCGTAAAATAGAACAGACTTTTTATGCCTGATCAAAAAAGTCATACCCTATTCATAACCTAAGTACATGTATTTCGCTTCTCTTCTGCATGAGAAGGATTGATTTTAATAAGTAGAAGCCACGTGTAGCAGTAGATCATGAATAGTATATCATACACAAAAATTATTTATCAATCTTTAGTCCTTAGTGTACAGCCTTTTTTTAAGAACATACGTGAAAACCCATTCCTTGAAAAAGTTTCTAAAGGAATGGGTCGCTTCATACCTATTCGTATTTTAATGCATCTACTGGCTGAAGCTTTGAAGCTTTGATTGATGGTAATAAACCAAAAATGATTCCAACCAGCATGGAGAAGATAAGTGCGCCCACAATGGCTGAGATGGAGATATAGAACGGCATATCCATAATATTAGAGATAATTTTCGCTCCGCCAATTCCAAGTAACACACCAATGGCTCCTCCTACACTTGTTAACACAATCGCTTCCGTTAGAAACTGAAGGAGGATCATGTAACGCTTTGCTCCTAATGCTTTTTTGATTCCAATTTCTCTAGTACGTTCTGTTACAGAAACAAGCATAATATTCATAACGCCAATTCCGCCAACTAACAAAGAAATACTCGCTATTCCGCCAAGTAAGAATGCAAACGCCTGGTTGGCCGCTTCAAGGTCGGCTGTAATGGCTTGTAGATCTGGGATACGGTATTGAGCTGATTCCATTCCTGATAAATCTGCATTTAAAATTCCTGCCGTTAATTGACCTGCCTCTTCAATGGCATCTGGCCCTACTGCTTTAACTAGAATTTGCGTTGGTGCATCATACCCTTCAACAATCGGCCAAATTCCTTTTGAGAGATAAATCTTAGGTTCTGTCCATTCGTCATAGTAGTATTCACTATCCGACTTTTGATCTTCAAAAACACCAACTACACGAAAAGGCATACCCTTAATATCAATTGATTGTCCGACTGCTTCCCCGCCATCAAACAATTCCGTTCGTGCATCTTCATTTATCATCACCAGTTGTGAAGATGAATTCAGTTCCTCTTCTGTAAGCATTCGCCCCTCATGAATATCAACTGGAAACAAATCGAAGTAAGTGGAATCAACAGCAACTGATTCAGGATAAGACATATTCATTTGATGATACGTCTCAACACTCCATGATTTATGAAACAAAGCAATCGTATCCACCAATGGGTCAGAAGTAATCATCTCTAATGTTTCTTCGGATACAGGTGGAGCTGATATATAGGTTTCACCACTGCCCCACATATCTTCTTCTCCGCCCATCATCGCGTCCTCATACGTCACTTGAATCGTGTTATTCCCCATACCGATAATGCTACTTTTTAACATTTCACTTTGCCCTTGAATCATCGATACAATCGCAATAATTGCTGCAATTCCAATGATAACTCCAAGCATTGTCAGAATCGAACGCATCTTATGAGCAAAGATGGATTGAAAGGATAGCTTAATATTCTCAAGCATGAACTGGCTCTCCTTTCTCTTCTACAAACAGCTGCCCATCCCGGATAAAGATTGTTCGATCGGCTTTATCTGCTACTTCTTTGTCGTGCGTAATCATCACAATCGTAATACCTTCATTATTCAATTCCGTAAAGAGATCCAGAATTTGTTCACTCGTTTTTGTATCAAGAGCTCCCGTCGGCTCATCTGCTAAAATAAAGGAAGGCTCATTAACAAGTGCACGCGCAATGGCCACACGCTGTTTTTGTCCACCAGAAAGACTTGATGGCTTAAAGCTTGCGCGTTCAGATAATCCAACCTTAGAAAGCACGTCAAATGCCTTTTTACGGCGGATTTTTTTCTTTACTCCACTATATATTAGTGGCATTTCAACGTTTTGCTGTGCAGTGAGGCGTGGCATTAAATGGAATGTTTGAAAGACAAAGCCGATCGAACGGTTTCGGATTTCTGCCAAGTAATTATCTTTCCCAGCAAGCATATTCACATCGTTTAAATTGTACGCACCAGATGTCGGCTTATCTAAACAACCAAGGATGTTCATCAGTGTTGATTTCCCCGAACCCGATGGCCCCATTATTGCTACAAACTCGCCTTTTTCAATTGTTAAGTTAATATCTTTCAGAATAGGAACCGAATCTTTTCCTAATTTGTAAGACTTAAAGATTTTTGATAGCTCAATCATAGAATATTTCCTCATCAAATAAGACAGCTTCGTCCCCTTCAGTTGGAGCTGGTTCAGGGTATGTGATGTAATCATCCTCTGTCAAACCACTTAAAATTTCAACTGTGTACATTTCTTCGTTTGTTTCACCAACCTCAACCTCTTGCTTCATCCATGTCATTTCTTCACTAACTTTCCAAACATAAGAAAGTCCATCTTCTTCAAAAATGATAAAGGAATCTAAGACAATTTGATCCGTTTCCTCTTCTTCAAAATCACCCATCATTGGCTCAACATTTACGTGATAGCCAATTTCAAGTCCATCATGCTCAGGTAGAACAACGGTAAATGGATACTTAGATGTTTGTGGATTACTTTCTTCATAGTATCCACCATAGCTGTCTTCTTCACTTGATACAGGCAGCTTTCCGATTTCAGTGACCGTTCCAACCCATTCGCCTTCTTGTCCATTTTTTGCCGTTACTAATACTTCAGATCCTTCTTCTAATGTTCCGATTAGTAGTTCATTAATTTGACTTTTAATTAAGTAATCTCCATTGGTTATAATTTGAATAAATGGCGCGTTAGCTGCTTCGTTTTGTGCTCCATCGGCAATATCTGTATTAATGGATTGAACAATGCCTGTTGTTTTACTAACAACGACGTTGGCATTTGTTTCACCTGTTTTCTTAAGTGCATCTAACCGCTTTTGAGTTTGTCCTGTTTCCAGGTTAATCACTTTTAGATCATAGTTTGCCTGATCAAGTTCTTCCTGAAGAAGTTCTTTTTCTTCCTTTTCAGCATTCTTGATTGATTTTGTTAACTTATCAATCTTTTTCTGAGATTGATTGATTTGAAGATAGGCCATTTCAAGCTCCATTTGTGTTTGCTCAATCTCAAGGCTTGTATCTTCTACTTCAACAGGCTCATACTCAAAAAGTGGGTCTCCTTCTTGAATCTCGTCCCCTTCTTGTACAAAGGTTTCTTTAATCTTGCCAAGTTCCGGGTTTATAAAGACTTTTTCTTGCTTTTCTGCTTCAATCTTTCCGGTAAATGCCTGCATCGGATAGGATTCCATACCCATTCCTAAGTCCCCAACCCTCATTGGGAATATCTCGCCTTCACCAAATTCTGCGTTCGCTGCATTCGCATTTGTAAAATGCCATACACCAAAACCTGTGCCCCCAACAACCAGTACACTTGCTAAGACAATACCTGATACAATCAAAGCTCGTTTGCCCAATTCTTTCGCCCCTTAAATGTTCAAAATTATTCCATTTGTTTTATTATCAGTGAGAATCCAAGATTAGGCAATATCAAAACAGTAAAATAAATCTAATATTTTTATAAAGTTTATAAAGTTACACATAATTTACCATCATTCAATTTAAAAATGCTTGCAGAAAGTATCGCACCAATCGTTTTCCTTATACATATACTGTCATGACTTAACCCTTACCGGATACGGTAGCTCTAGCCCGAGCATGAAGGAGTGAACTCATTGAAAGGAGCAGAATTCGGACCTAAACCTTTACTTACAAAAAGGGAACGTGAGGTATTCGAACTACTCGTTCAAGATAAGACGACGAAGGATATTGCTCAAGACCTATTCATCAGCGAAAAAACTGTTCGAAATCACATTTCTAATACGATGCAAAAGCTTGGAGTAAAGGGGCGCTCTCAAGCAGTCATTGAACTCATTAGATTAGGTGAATTAACAATATAATCTGTGCAACAAAAAAAGACTGAAGTCATGGACTTCAGTCTTTTTATTATGATCAACCACCAAAGAAATTCTTGAATGATTGTAGTGCAGTTGAACGGTTTAGTGCCGCAATAGAAGTTGTTAATGGAATTCCTTTAGGGCAAGATTGAACACAGTTTTGAGAGTTTCCGCAGTTCATTAGACCGCCTTCACCCATTAGTGCATTCAGACGTTCTGCCTTATTCATTTCACCTGTTGGATGAGCATTAAACAGACGAACCTGTGAAAGAGCAGCTGGTCCAATAAACTCTGTTTTACTGTTTACGTTTGGACAAGACTCTAAGCAAACCCCACAAGTCATACATTTTGATAATTCATACGCCCATTGACGTTTTGATTCAGCCATTCTTGGACCTGGCCCCAAATCATACGTTCCATCAATTGGAATCCATGCTTTCACTTTTTTCAATGAATCAAACATTCTGCTACGGTCAACCATTAAATCACGGACAACCGGGAAGGTTTTCATTGGTTCAAGATGAATGGGCTGTTCTAGTTTATCAATGAGTGCTGTACATGATTGACGTGGCTTACCATTGATCACCATGGAACAAGCTCCACATACTTCCTCGAGACAGTTCATATCCCAAGCAATCGGTGTCGTTTGTTCACCTTTTGCATTCACTGGGTTTCTTCTAAATTCCATTAGAGCCGAAATAACATTCATATTCGCACGATAAGGAATATGAAATTCTTCTACATAGCTATCTCCATTTGGCTCATCCTGGCGAGTTACTTTAAAATGAATTAGTTTTTCACTCATGATTTAGCCACTCCTTGTTTTTTCTGAGAGTAGTCACGCTTACGAGGTTTGATGAGCGATGTATCCACATCTTCATAAACAAAGTCAGGTGCATTTGTCTCAGCGTTATAACTTGCTCTTGTTGTTTTCAAGAACTCTTCATCATTACGTTCAGGGAAATCAGGCTTGTAGTGAGCGCCGCGGCTTTCATTACGGTTATAGGCTCCAAGTGTAATGACTCGAGCTAGATCTAGCATGGAACCAAGCTGTCTCGTAAATGCAGCTCCTTGGTTGCTCCATTTAGCCGTATCGTTGATATTAATATTGTTAAAGCGTTCCATAAGCTCTTGAATCTTTTCGTCTGTTTTCAGTAATGCATCATTGTAACGAACAACGGTTACATTATCAGTCATCCATTCTCCAAGCTCTTTATGAAGTACATACGCATTTTCTTTTCCATCAAGCGTAAGAATTTTATCGTAAGCCGCTTGCTCTTTGCGTACTTCTTCACTAAATAATGAAGAAGACATGGCATCTGTTGATTTCTCAAGACCATTGATATATTCAACTGCCTTAGGACCAGCAACAATTCCTCCGTAAATGGCAGAAAGTAGAGAGTTGGCTCCAAGTCTGTTTGCACCATGCTGAGAGTAATCACACTCACCCGCTGCGAACAATCCAGGAATATTTGTCATCTGGTCGTAATCGATCCACATACCACCCATTGAATAGTGAACCGCAGGGAAAATTTTCATTGGTACTTTTCTTGGATCATCACCCATGAACTTTTCATAGATTTCCATGATTCCACCAAGCTTGATATCAAGTTCTTTCGGATCTTTGTGAGAAAGGTCTAGGTAGACCATGTTCTCCCCATTAATTCCTAGCTTATCGTCAACACATACCGAGAAGATCTCACGTGTTGCAATATCACGAGGAACAAGGTTTCCATAGGCAGGATATTTTTCTTCAAGGAAATACCATGGCTTACCGTCTTTATACGTCCACACACGGCCACCCTCACCACGAGCTGATTCACTCATTAAGCGAAGCTTATCATCCCCAGGGATCGCTGTTGGATGAATTTGAATGAACTCACCGTTTGCATAGTCAACACCTTGCTTGTAAAGCTTAGCTGCCGCAAACCCTGTGTTAATAACCGAGTTCGTTGATTTACCGAAGATAATTCCAGGACCACCAGTTGCCATAATGACAGCATCAGCAGGAAAACTCTCAATCTGAGAAGAGCTTAATTCCTGTGCCGTAATTCCACGACATGTGCCTTCGTCATCAACGATTGCTGACAGGAATTCCCAGCCTTCATACTTCGTCACGAGACCACTCGTTTCATGTCTACGAACCTGCTCGTCCAACGCATATAAAAGCTGTTGACCAGTTGTTGCTCCCGCAAATGCCGTACGATGATGCTGTGTTCCTCCAAAACGACGGAAATCAAGCAGTCCTTCAGGTGTACGGTTAAACATAACGCCCATACGGTCTAGAAGGTGGATGATTCCAGGTGCTGCTTCTGTCATCGCTTTAACGGGCGGTTGGTTCGCTAAGAAATCGCCACCATAAATAGAGTCATCAAAGTGTTCCCAAGGAGAATCTCCTTCCCCTTTTGTATTAACAGCTCCATTAATACCGCCCTGCGCACAGACCGAGTGTGAACGCTTTACTGGTACAATGGAAAATAGATCTACAGGTACGCCTTTTTCTGCTGCTTTAATTGTGGCCATCAAGCCTGCTAAGCCACCACCAACAACAACGATTTTGCCTTTGCTCATACTTGACTCACTCCTTCAATATACGCTCGAAACAATCATTTTAGACAAATGCGAAAATGGCGCGAAGACCAACATATGTCATCACAATAAAGATACCCAATGTTACAAATGTTGAAATTTGCTGAGACTTTGGAGTGACTGTAATACCCCAAGATACGGCAAATGACCATAGTCCATTTGCAAAGTGGAATGTAGCCGCTACAACTCCAACAATATAAAACGCAATCATAAATGGATTGCTGAAAATATTCGCCATCATATCAAAATCAACTGTCGCGCCTCGTGCTGCTGCGATTCTTGTTTCCCATACGTGCCATGTAATAAAGATTACGAGGATAATTCCTGTAACTCTTTGAATACGGAACATCCAGTTTCTGAAATAACTATATTGGAACGAATTATTTCTTGCTTGAAACGCTATATAAACGCCATAAATAGCATGATAAAGCAATGGAATGAAAATAATGAAAATTTCAAGAGCATAACGGAAAGGAAGGCTTTCCATAAAATGTGCGGCCGTGTTAAATGACTCGGCGCCTCTTGTAGCGAAATGGTTTACAACAAAGTGTTGAATTAAAAATACTCCTATTGGTATTACACCTAGCAAAGAATGCAGTCTTCGAAACAGATACTCACGATTTTCAGGCATACTAGTTCCCCCCACTAAAAATTTTACCGATCAGCGCATGTTCTCTTTTTCTATTTTACTTATAAACAAATCCTCCTGACATCGTTTGCTGAAATATCAAAGGGTAATAGGTAATAAAATCCGACAAATTAATTGTACTCTGATCAGATAAACCCGTCAAGAAACCGTATACAATTTACACTTAAGAAATTCTAGCATATTCATTAATTAACGGGATAAGACCATCTCTCTTAATCATACAAAGGTTAAAAATGTTGATAAATTAAGTAAGAAAAATAGATTTATTGTTATAATAATGAACATAAAAAAATCACCTTGATACCTATAGAAATTTTTCCGGAGTGCTTTATACTAGAATCTAGAGAGGTGTTTACTTGATATGGAACCAAAGGTTGAACTAGAAACGTCTAACTTCGGTTATGACCTTATTCGAAATGATGTGTTATCTGAGTTACTCGGAACGGAAAAAGAGACTTTACTTTATTGGGTCGGTAAATCTACGGCAAGGTCTTATCCACAAGAGACAACAGATGAGTTGATTTCATTTTTTGAAAAAGCGGAGTGGGGTACTCTTTCCTTAGTAAAAGAAAAACCCTATGAAAAAACATTTGAACTGACTGGACCTTGGATGGGCAAAAAAGATCAACGCTGCTATCAGCTTGAAGCTGGTTTTCTTGCTCAACAGCTTGAAACACAAACGCAGGCAACAGCTGTAGCTGTGTTAACTGAAAAACGTCAGCTTGTTCAGATCCAAGTAACCATTGATCGTCACGATCCACTTGATTAGTACACGAGAACTACATATGAAAAAAACGGCGATGTACCCCAGAATAGGGAACATTCGCCGTTTTTTTATGACTCTTCGTTAAGTTTAGTTAAAATCGCTTCCGCAATCGATTGCGGAACACCTTGTTTCACAATCTCCTCAACTTCTGCCTCTTTCATTTTCTTCACAGACCCAAAATGCTTTAACAGCTTTTGTTTTCGTTTAGAGCCAACACCCGGAATATCGTCCAGTACTGATTGAAAGAATGTTTTTGAACGAACAGATCGGTGAAACGTAATGGCAAAGCGGTGAACTTCATCTTGAATCCGTTGTAATAAATAGAATTCCTGGCTATCGCGCTCAAGCGGTATGACCACAGGTGGAGAACCTTTAAGCAGTTGGGATGTGCGGTGCTTTTCATCTTTTGCCAGACCACATACAGGGATGGTTAACCCAAGCTCATCTTCAATGACTTCTTGCGCAGCACCAATTTGCCCTCTCCCTCCATCAATTACAATTAAGTCCGGGAGTGGTAAATCTTCTTTTAAGAGCCTAATATAACGTCTGCGAACCACTTCTCGCATGGACGCATAATCATCCGGCCCTTCAACTGTTTTGATTTTGTACTTTCGGTAGTCCTTCCGACTAGGCTTACCATCAAGAAAGGTAATCATCGTGGATACAGGATCGGTCCCTTGCGTATTCGAGTTATCAAAAGCCTCAATCCGATACGGGGCTGCAATATCCATGGCTTTACCTAATCGTTCAATCGCATGGATCGTTCGATTTTCATCTTTTTCAATTAAAGAAAACTTTTCTTTTAATGCCACTTGGGCATTTTCTGAAGCGAGGTCCAATAGGTCTTTTTTAGGTCCTCGCTTTGGTACAAGAACTTTGACTTCAAGAAGTTCATTCATGAGGTCCGCCTCAACCTCACTTGGAACAAGAATTTCTTGAGGTTTGATATGTTGCTTCTGTAAGTAAAATTGACCAACAAACGTCATTAAATCTTCAGAGGCTTCCTTATAGAACGGAAAAAGGGAAACATCTCGTTCAATTAGCTTTCCTTGCCTTACAAAAAATACCTGGACACACATCCATCCTTTATCATAAGCAAAGGCAAATACGTCTCGGTCCACATGATCATTTACCGTCATCTTCTGCTTTTCAATTATGGCATCCATATGAGAGATCGTATCGCGGATTTCCTTTGCACGTTCAAAATCAAGTTCCTCAGAAGCTTTCATCATACGTTCCGTCAGTGTCTCTTTCACTTCTGAATGTCCATGTTTTAAGAACCGGCTAATCCCTTGAATCATGTCTTGGTTCTGCTCATCTGTTACTTCATATACACAGGGAGCAAGGCATTGTCCAATATGGTAATACAAACAAACACTATCAGGCATATTTCTACACTTACGCAAAGGATAGATGCGATCAAGCAATTTTTTCGTTTCGTTTGCTGCTCCAGCATTCGGATAAGGGCCAAAATACTTCCCACCATCCTTCTTCACTTGTCTTGTTGTGATTAATCTTGGATGCTTTTCGTTAGTAATTTTTAAGTAGGGATACGTTTTATCATCTTTAAGCATGACATTGTATTTTGGGTCATGTTTTTTTATAAGATTCATCTCAAGGATCAGTGCTTCAATGTTTGAACTGGTAACAATATATTCAAAATCTACAATTTCACTAACAAGTCGCTGTGTTTTGGCATCATGTGATCCTGTAAAGTAGGAACGAACACGATTACGAAGGATTTTCGCTTTCCCAACATAGATAATCGTTCCTTGGCGATCCTTCATTAAGTAACAGCCTGGCTGATTAGGAAGTATCGTCAGCTTTTCTTTAAGCTGGCTCATTCGACTCCCCCCTTTTCTAATAGGTTTTACAAGAATACATAGAAAAACCGCTTTCTGCAAGAGAAAGCGGTTCTACATGTGCAAGAGGTACTTACAGATGTTTGTTAACTAGCTCAGCTAGCGCTTCTTTAGGTTGGAAACCAACCACTTGGTCCACTACTTCTCCGTCTTTAAACACAAGAAGTGTTGGAATGCTCATTACACTGTATTTCCCAGCTGTTTCTTGATTCTCATCAACATCCAGCTTTGCAATTTTAATCTTATCGCCCATTTCTGAATCAAGTTCTTCAAGAACAGGTGCAATCATTTTACAAGGCCCACACCATGGAGCCCAGAAATCAGCAAGAACAACACCACTACTTGTTTCAGAAGAAAACGTTTGGTCTGTTACATTCACAATTGCCATGATAAATCCTCCTTTAAATCCTATAACTTAGGTTTCAAATGTATTATAGCACTCAAATATCTCGGATGCGAATGAATTGCTTACAAACCCAAATAGTGATTACAATATTTTTGATAAAAAGGCTTTCGTTCTCTCATGCTTAGGGTTATCAAAAAGCTCTGTAGGAGTTCCCATCTCAACCAGCTCCCCTTGATCAAATAAAATAATGCGATCAGCTACTTCTCTCGCAAAACTCATTTCATGTGTTACCACAAGCATGGTCATACCCGTTGTACATAACTCCTTCATAACATCTAATACCTCTTTCACCATCTCTGGATCAAGTGCAGAAGTAGGCTCATCAAACAGCATGATCTTTGGACGCATAGCAAGTGCACGCGCAATGGCTACACGTTGCTGTTGGCCTCCGGACAATTGCCCTGGAAACTTGTGCGCTTGTTCCGGAATACCGACCCGCTCAAGTAATTCAAGGGCAATACTTTCTGCCTTTGCCTTTGGCCACTTCTTAACCCATATAGGGGATAATGTAATGTTTTTTAAAATTGTCAGGTGTGGAAACAAATTAAATGACTGGAACACCATCCCTGTTTCCTTGCGAATGGTATCCACCGCTGCATTATCTTCAGAAAGCTGTGTTCCATCTACTGTGATATGACCTTTTTGAATTTTTTCAAGGGCATTAATCGTGCGGATAAACGTTGATTTTCCAGATCCGGATGGCCCAAGGATACAAACAATTTCTCCTTGTTTAATGGAAACATCTACATCTTTTAACACATGCAGTTCATTACTGTACCATTTATTTACACCCTCACATACGATAATGTCTTCTCGTTCATGTAAAGGAATACTCGGATCGAATTCAACTAATACTTCTGTTTCTTTGCTCATGCTTTCAGCCTCCATTCTTAATTGTGTCCGACACTTAACGATCGTTCCAGCTTGCGACTAGTGACCGACATCGTGAAACAAATAACCCAGAATAACAATGCAACAAAGACAAACACTTCCTTCTGAGTCCCTAAAAACTCTGGATTGGATGTAACCGTGCGTCCAATCCCTAAAATATCTAACAAACCAACAGTCGCAACAAGCGTCGTATCTTTAAGAATAGAGATTGACTGCCCCACCATGGAAGGTATGGTTACACGCAACGCTTGCGGAAGAACAATAAATACCGTTGTTTTAAACGTACTAAGCCCTAGAGCATGAGAGGCCTCAACTTGACTATTGGGTACAGCTTGCAGTCCCCCTCTTACATTCTCAGCGATGTAGGCAGAGTTAAAAATCACTAGACCAATCATTGCCCGCACCACGTTATCTACGGTTACGCCCCCAGGTAAAAACAAAGGAACCATAATTTGAGCCATAAACAAAATGGTGATTAAAGGGACACCACGAATGACTTCGATATAAATGACACTGATCGTACGTACAATTGGTAGCTTACTCGCACGGCCTAACGCAAACAACACACCAATAGGAAAAGAGAAGACAATGGCAATGGTTGCAAGCATCATGGTAAGCATTAAGCCACCCCATGTATTAGTTCGTACCTCAGGTAAAATGCCAAAGCCCTGTATGAAAAATAGCACAAGAATAAAACAGAGAATCCATGCATAACCGACAATCTTTTTGAGATGGGGAACAACAATACCTAGCCCAACTCCGACTCCTAAACTGACTAGGGCTCCAACTAGCCAAAAACGAGAGGAACCAGAGATAAATGGTAAAGCAAACGAAACAAGATAGACAATTGTTACAGAGAAAAACATGATGGTAGATATACCTCGTTTGGCCCCATATGTAAGACCGATAAACAAGCTCACGAGGAGCAAGGCGCTCCACACTCTCCAAAGCTGATCGATAGGATATTGACCCACCATAAACAGCTTAAAGTTAGCGGAGATGACTTCCCAGCGCGCCGTAAAGAAGGTCCAGCCTGCAATATTTTTAATTAACAACACCGCAAGAGCAAGTAATGTAATGGTGAGAATGGAACTAAACCATGAATAAAACAAATTCTTCTTAAGCCAAGCACCTGGACCAAGTCTTACTTCAGCAGGCATAGGCGATGTAGGTGTGGTCTTTATCTGTTGGAGTTTTTCCGTATTCATTCCATTCACCTCTCTACCAATGCGGTGTATTTGTTATAAATATTCATAATGATGGATGTCACAACACTTATCGTTAAGTAAGCAAGTAACATAATGGTTATAACTTCAATGGCTCTACCTGTTTGATTTAATGTGGTACTCCCGACACTAAATAAATCTGGATACCCAACTGCCACCGCTAAACTAGAGTTTTTTGCTAAGCCAAGATATTGACTTGTAACGGGTGGAATAATCGTACGAATCGCCTGTGGAAATGTGACGAAGCGTAAGATTTTTGATGAGCTTAAGCCTAAGGCCTCTGCAGCTTCAATTTGTCCTTTAGGTACAGCAAGAATGCCTCCTCGAACAATTTCAGCGATATAGGTTGCCGTATACATCACTAGTGCAAACAGAATGGCTGCAAATTCTGGAGAAAACCGGTATCCGCCAACCGAGCCTGTTCCAGTATGTTCAGGTAAGCTTAATGAAGCAGGGAATTCCCTTAAAACAAGATATCCGCCAACAACTCCTACAAACAGAACACCCAATAACCAAAGACTTGGGTAAAGCTTTTTTCCCTGTTCGATTTGTTGTTTGTTTTTCCACTTAAATGTAATGAACGCTGCGACCACCAAAACAAGAAGTAAAGCAACCCAAACCCACAGGGTTGAATTTGCATCGAACCAAGGGAATACAAATCCGCGGTTACTAATGATAAAACCGTAATTGGCATTCACATCTTGGATTCTCGGCATTGCTAGCATTACTGCAAAATACCAAAAGAAGATTTGTACGAGTACTGGTGTATTTCTAAAAATCTCTATGTACCAGGTAGATAGTGTACGGAGCAGCCAGTTACTAGATAACCGACTAATTCCAACTAGAACTCCTACAATCGTTGTTAATACGATCCCTACAATGGAGACCTTTAATGTGTTTAGAAATCCTACATATAAAGCTCTGACAAACGTATCAGAAGGAGAGAAGCTAACCACGGTTTCTCCAATAGGAAAAGAAGCACGATTCGTTAAGAATTGAAAACTCAGTCCAAGCCCTGCCCGGTTTAAACCAGCCATTGCATTTGTTGCTAAGAAAACAATAAAGCCTATAATGAACACTAAAAATAGTAGCTGCCATATGAGATTTAAGTATTTTTGATTACGCCAAAAAGGCGGGCGTTTGTGAGTAGATGGCTGTGCCAATGGATGTCATCCTTTCTTCATCGTTACCTATTAATGAATGAAAATAGCCTGCCTCTCAATCGAAGCAGGCTATTTCTATAAATGAATTGGGTTTATCTAAATGGTGGAGAGTAGAGTAACCCGCCATCGGTGTATAGAGCGTTGAGACCTCGTTCAAGTTCAAACGGACTGTCCGCACCCAAGTTACGATCGTAGATTTCTGCATAGTTTCCAACTTGTTTAATAATTTGGTAAGCAAAATCATTTTCTAACCCTAATTGCTCTCCTAAATTTTCTTCAACACCTAGGAAACGAGCAATGTCAGGATCCTCTGTATCTAAGAAATCATCCACATTTTCAGATGTGATACCAAATTCTTCAGCTTGAATGGTTGCATTCGTTGCCCAGAACATGATTTCTAGGAATTGGTCATCTCCATCTAAAACGGCTGGACCAAGTGGTTCTTTAGAAAGAACTTCGTTTAAAATGACATGCCCTGACGGATCCTGAAGCGTCTCTAGTCTTGAAATGAGTCCGGATTGATCCGTCGTCCAAGCATCAATTGTCCCTGACTCGTAGGCAGCTATTAAGCTATCTTGATCAGCGAATGTTACGGATTCAAAATCAATGCCGCGTTTACTCATCTGGTCAGCTAAATTCAACTCTGTTGTTGTCCCTTGCTCTACTCCGACTCTTGCTCCGGCCAAATCTTCTAAAGATTCAATTCCACTATCAGAAGGAGCCATCATGCCTTGACCATCATAGAAGGTAGTTGGTCCGAAATTTAAACCGATCTCAACGTCACGGTTAAGCGTAAGTGTAGTATTACGGATAAGCATATCCACTTCACCTGTTTGCAAAGCGGTAAACCGCTCTTGAGCAGACAAAGGTCTAAATTCGACAGCATCTGCATCTCCAATTATTGCAGCAGCCATTACTTTTCCAAACTCAATATCAAAACCTTCGTATGCTCCATCTGAACCAACGTATCCAAAGCCAGGAAGCTGGTCATTTGCCCCCATAATCAGTTCTCCACGATCTTGAATAGCCGAGATCGAGTTTCCGGAGTTTGATGACTGTCCTCCATTTTCTTCAGCTGGAGTGTCGGTATCCTCTGAACAAGCGACAAGTAATGCAGCAAAACTCGTTACTACGATTCCATTTACGATCCACTTTTTCATTTTTCTCAATTCCCCCTAACAATTCATATAAAGTAACTATGTTAGTTATATACTAGTTGAATTCCAAATACATTTAATTGGTCAAATTATCTGACTATATTTTTTAGAAAAATATAGATTTTACACATATTGATTCACAATTAGATAACTAATTTCCAATTGAGTTTAATAGTTGGATGAGGAACTTTAGATATTGGCTATAAATATGACTAGTAGCAACAATTCTGTTCCAGGAGAATCCTCCGCTTTCCACGGGTACGGCCTCAGCCTCCTCCGCGGAAGGGCACCGCTACTGAGTCTTCACCGCGAACTATTCCGTAGGAGTCTACGGTTCTCCTTCCACTAGATAAGCTAAAAAAAACGAACGACTCTACTATGAGAGTCATTCGTTTGTTATCTTTATTTTATTTCATAATAATTAACTATATAAAATCTAATTCAACCATAAAAAGATGACCCCTGCGATCAGCAATACTCCGCAACAGGCGTATAAGACTTTAGCTAGCTTTTCCATAGCACTCTCCTATCTAACGTGTATGAATGCCCGCTCCAATCACGTAGGAGAGGCCTATTGAGATAATCATTGAAATTAAGCCGACCGCTCTATTATCGTTTTTGATTTCTTCATCTACTTTAAATGAAGGCATTAAAAACTCAAAGATAAAATAGCTGAGCAATAATAGAACAAATCCAATGGCTCCCCACATTAACATGATCAAAAGGGAATCTGAGTTTTGAATGGAGTGTCTAAAGATATTAGCTACTCCAAAAATCTTTCCACTTGTCGCCATCGCGACAGCAATATTCCCTTTTTTGATTTCTACCCAGTTCCGGTAGGATGTGACCGTTTCAAAAATGGCTAAAAATACGACTAATGCTAAAATACTCACACTGTATAGGGCAAGTGTGCGTACATACTCATTCTCAATAATTAACTGTTCCATCGTTTCAGCCTTTCTTTATTTAAGTTCTATTACGGTATTTCCAAGACCTCCATCTTTTGAATCAGCGTCTCTGGCTGTTTTCACTCGGGGATGTTTGTCAACTAACTGCTTTACCCCTTTGCGAAGAGCACCCGTTCCTTTACCGTGAATGATAGACACTTGGTGATAACCAGCAAGCAAAGCATCATCTATATACTTTTCAACTCGGTGCATCGCTTCATCAAACCGTTCTCCGCGTAAATCAAGTTCTGGCTTCACATGGGTTCCAGTGCTCCTCAGTGTGGCCATTGGTCTTGTCTCAACCGGTTTTGCTTTTTCGGTAATCAGTATATCTTTTAGATCAACCTTCATCTTCATGATCCCCATCTGAACTTGATACTCATCGCTCCCAAGATCAGCAAGGACCGTTCCCTTTTGCCCAAAGCTTAAGACCTTGACTTCATCACCAGGAATCGGTTTTCGGTTTGCTTGTTGAGCCATCCTCTTCACACGTTTTTGCTTGCTCGTCAGCTTTGGTGCCGCTTCATCAAGGTGTTTTTTCGCCTCAATGATTTGATGTTCTTTGACTGAAAGTCCTTGTTTTTGTAAGTCTCTTAACTCGGCAATAATGACTTCTGCTTCTTCCGTTGCATCTTTAACTGCTTTTTCAGCTTTTTCTTCAGCTAGTCTTAGAATATGTTCTTTCTCTGATTCAAGCTCAGCTAGCTTTTCCTCAAGCTCAGCGTGGAGCTTCGCTGAATCCTTTCGAAGCTGAGTCGCTTCGTCTGATTCTTTTTGTACACGCTTTTGGCTTTCTTCAAGAGAAGCAATAACAGTTTCCATCTGTGTTGAATCCAGATCAATCTGTTCTTTTGCTTTTTCAATGATCTCTTCACTTAAACCGAGTCTTCTAGAAATGGCAAATGCATTGCTTCGACCAGGCACTCCAATAAGTAAGCGATATGTCGGTCGAAGTGTTTCTACATCGAATTCTACACTCGCATTGATCGCTCCCTCACGGTTGTACGCATATCCTTTTAACTCACTATAGTGGGTTGTAGCCATCACACAGGCTCCGCGGCGATAGATCGTATCAAGAATCGAGATAGCAAGCGCTGCTCCTTCTGTCGGATCAGTTCCAGCCCCTAATTCATCGATTAACACAAGACTGTCTGCATTCATTTGATCTAGAATTCGTACAATGTTTGTCATATGTGAAGAAAACGTACTTAAGCTTTGTTCAATCGACTGTTCATCGCCAATGTCAGCAAAGATCGACGTGTACACTGCAAGCTCAGAATCATACTCTGCGGGCACCTGCAAACCAGACTGAGCCATCAAAGTTAAAAGTCCAACGGTTTTTAATGTAACGGTTTTTCCTCCAGTGTTTGGCCCAGTAATAATGAGTGAACGATAGTCTCCACCTAGCTGTAGTGAGATGGGAACAACCGACGTAGGATCAAGTAGAGGGTGTCTCGCATCCTTTATGTTGGTAAAACCCCTGCGGTTCAGCTTAGGCTTAGTAGCTTTTAGCTTTTTCGCATGGTTCGCTTTTGCAAAAATAAAATCGAATTGTGCAAGAATCGTTAAGTTAAGTAAAATTGCTTCCCCATCTTCAGCGACCCTGTCTGAAAGCATTCGTAATATGCGTTCGATTTCCTGCGCTTCCTTTACGCGAGCCTCACGCAATTGGTTGTTTAATATCACCACAGCTTGAGGTTCAATAAATAACGTTGCACCTGATGCCGATTGATCGTGAACAATCCCTCCGAAGGAACCGCGGTACTCCTGCTTTACAGGAATCACATATCGATCGTTACGAATTGTAATGATTGAGTCGGAAAGCATCTTTTGTGTAGATTGTGATTTTGTTAATGATTCTAACTTTGAACGTACGTTGGATTCAAAGCTTCGAACTTGATGGCGCAATGTACGAAGCTCTGAACTTGCAGAATCCATCACTTGACCATAATCATCAATACATTGGTTGATGCTACGCTCTAAGTCACGTAAAGATTCAAGCTGGGTTGCATAGTCAGATAGTAATGGAATATGCGTTTTCTCTTCTTCTACTACGTCTTCAATGAAGGCTTTCATTTGCCTTCCACCATAAAGAGTTGAGCTGATCCCTACAAGCTCTGTCGCACTTAAGACCCCGCCAATTTGAGCGCGTTTTACTTCAGCCTTCACGTCTTTTATTCCACCTAGTGGAATATGACCTTTAAGTCTAAGAACTTCAACTCCCTCGGCTGTTTCTTCCTGCCATTGTTGAATTTCATCCAGGTCCGTTGAAGGAGCTAATGTTTCAACTTTCTCTCTACCTAGAGAACAAGAAACATGCTCGAGGAGCTGTTTTTTCAATTTTGTATATTCTAATACACGCATCACATGTTCCATAAATGAACTCCTTTATTTATCGTTTCAATCGTTTTGATTTCTCTGTGTGTAAATACGTTTGTAGTCGCTCTAACGACCATGTATTCATAATTGCATCTGTTGGGATGCCCGCTTTTCTAGCTACGCCAACTCCATATTTCATAAATGATAAACGATCAATATGATGTGCATCCGTATTAATAGAAATCGGTACACCATGCTCATACGCAAGCTTGACCCAATGTGCAGATAAATCAAGTCGTTCAGGACTCGCATTGAGTTCCAAGGCGGTTCCACTTTCAGCAGCCCACTTAATTAACGTCGGTACATCCACAGCATAGCCTTCTCTTCTCTCAATGATTCGACCCGTTGGATGAGCAATCAAATCAACATGAGGATTAAATAGAGCATTCTTTAATCTCTCCATAATCACCTCTTCTTTTTGTGAAAAAGAAGAATGAATGGACGCAATTACAAAATCAATCTCTTTTAATACATCGTCATCATAATCCAATGATCCATCAGGTAAGATATCCATCTCAATTCCTGTGAGAATATGTAGATCAGATTCTTCTCGCAAGGCGCGGATTTCTTCATGCTGGTTCTTTAGCCTTTCAACCGTTAAACCATTCGCCACTTGTAAAAACTTCGAGTGATCAGTAATAGCAAGATGAGTATACCCACGTTCTTTTGAGCCTTGAACCATTTCTTTTATTGAATGAGCGCCATCACTCCAGACGGTGTGCATATGGAGATCCGATTGGACTTGAGACTCTGAAACATAGTCCTGTCTATCAGATTCACTCACAAGCTCATCCCGTCCTAACCTGGCCTCAGGTGGTACAAAGGCTAATCCGAAATGCGCATAAAACGCCTCTTCAGTTTTAAATGTTTTTGTTTCACCTGATTCCTTATCTAACACACCATACTCACTTATTTGTTCTCCTCGTTCCTTTGCTAGCTGCCTAAGCTTCACATTGTGCTCTTTTGAGCCAGTAAAATGTAAGAGCGCGGAAGCAAATTCAACATCTTCTACTAACCTGAAATCAACGCCAATCACAAACTCCTCGATTGCCATTTCGATTGAGACCTTTGTTTCTCCTGCCCCAATTACCTGTTGAATACCTTCCATAGCAAGTAATTGTTCAATCACTCTTTCACGATTGTCTGTGGAGAGGATAAAGTCAATATCCTTCACAGTCTCTTCCATTCTTCTTAAGCTGCCAGCGAGCTCATAACGAATAATTCCATCCATTTGATGAAGTTTATCCAACAAGAATGTTGCGGCTTTGAGTGCAATGGCAATCCCTACTCGTTCAGGACGTGTTTGAAACGCTTCAATTGCTAGTAGGATCTTTTCTTCTGTCTTTGCCCCAAATCCGGCCATCCCACGTAATTTTTCTTCGAGACAAGCTTGTCTTAAAGACTCCATATCTGTAATTCCTAATTCTTGATATAGCTTACCAACCTTTTTCCCACCTACTCCAGGTAGTTTTAATAGGGGTAATAACCCACTTGGAATGGATGCTTGTAATTCTTCATGCAGGCTAGAATGGCCTGTCTCTTTTAATTCCTCAATAACAGAGGCTGTCCCTTTTCCAATTCCATCAATTTTCTCTGGCTTTTCAATTTCTTCTAAAGTTGAAGCAACGGATTCGAGTGCCTTTGCTGCTTTTCGGTAAGCGGAAATTTTAAAAGAATTCTCCCCTTTAATCTCAAGATGTATCGCAATTGATTCGAGTATTTGAATCACTTTCTTTTTATCCATATGTCTTATCCGCTCCTTTTCACTAGCTTTCTAATCTAAAGGTAAAAAAGGCAGACTCACTTGAGCCAGCCTTTTTAGCCTTCTAAAAATCTTGACTGATCCACAGGTCCTTGATCCAATCAGATAAGAATGGTGTGTGATTCAACATAAACTGTGCAACAATTGAATCTTGCATAAACCCTTGAACCACATCTATTTGCAGAACGGCCGCTACATACAACAGCACAAAAACAATCAGATACGTTTCAACGATACAAAGGATGCCTCCAAGTAGCTTATTAATTGTACGCAATATTGGTAAGTGGGCAACAAAATCAAGCATTGTTCCGACGATGTGTAAAATGATACGTGTCGCAAAGAACAAAATGGCAAATGCAATGGCACGATAATACACATCTTCTGTGTTAAATGCTTGGATCAGCATTCCTCCAATTCCATCCCCGTCAAATTCAGGGAAAGGAATAAACAACCGGAATTGGATGTTATCCGCCAGATTACCTGAATACCTATAGGCAACATATAACGATATAATAAAACCTGTTAAGTGAATAAGTTGAAGAATAAATCCTCTTCTTCTTCCTACAAAAAAGCTAAATACGAGCATCAATAAAATAATGATACTTAACATGATTCTGACTCTCCTGTCTTGCTAAATTTCTTTTTTATCTTCGTCTTTTATGGACAGTTGTTTTTCTAGTTTTTTATATTCGCTAACGGCATTAACTGCGGTGAGCACGGCGAGGCGAGTTGTATCTAGATATGGATTTCTACGTTTCATTTCTCTCATTTGTTTGTCAACAAACCGAACAACCTCTTTAACATGAGCTGGCTCTTCTTGACCAACAATCGTATATTGCTGACCATAAATCGAGACAGTTGTCCGATGTTTTTTGTCATTTTGATCCGCCACCCAAAAAGCCCCCTCGTTCACCTGATTGTGCCAAGTCGTCACATCTAGTCGACTTCAGCTCAATTTTGAGTCAAGAAAAACCCCTAGCTTATATGATAACACGAAGAACCAGTCTTTCAAACAAAACTCTTCTCCAAATGAAAAGAGCACCATTTCCGCTCCGGGAGAACACTCGCACCCCCGGGTACGGCCAGAGTCTCGCATTCTCCCTCCGCCCTTTCTAACAACAAAAGGCAAATGATCCCATTTTAGAATCATTTGCCTTCCTTCTTACACTATTTTTAGTTATTGACGCAGTGTTGCCCCTGCATCGGATTCAAGTTTTTGTAGAATGATTTGATGAACTTCTTCTACTTCTGCATCTGTTAAGGTTTTTTCCGAATCAAGGTATGTGAGTGAGAACGCAAGAGATTTCTTTCCTGTCTCTAAATGTTCCCCTTCGTAATGATCAAATAATTGAACGGATGTAAGCAAGGATCCACCTGCACCTTGAATAATGTGCTGAATCTCTGCCGCTGTTTGCTCTTGATTCACAACAAGTGCGATATCACGTACAATCGACGGGAATCGTGGCAGTGGCTTATATTGAATAAGTGAAACGTCAGTATGAAGCAATGTTTGTAAATCGATTTCAAATACATACGTTTCTCGAAGATCTGAGTCACGTTGGACAGTTGGATGAAGCTGTCCTAGATAACCAACTACTTTTCCATCCATAATCACTTCAGCAGTACGTCCAGGATGCAAGTGCGGACGAGTGGACGGCTTATAGCTAATGACGTTTTCTAATCCTAATTCAGCTACCAACCCTTCAATGATCCCCTTTACTACAAAGAAATCAACAACCTTTTTCTCCCCTTGCCATGTGTTTTCCTGCCAAATACCTGTTAAGGCACCAGCTACGTATTCGTGCTCGGATGGTTGTGTTGTTAAGGTTTCTTCGTTTGAACGGAAGATCGATCCAATCTCGTACACGTGCATGTTTGCATTTTTACGATTTACGTTATAAGACAATACATCATATAGATGAGGCATTAAACTTGTTCTCATTGTGCTACGCTCTTCACTCATTGGCATTGATAATTGAATTAATGCCTGATCCTCACGCTTATAGGCATTTGCCTTAGCAGGACTCGTTAAAGAGTAAGTTAGAACCTGACTTAATCCAACACCTTCAAAGTAGCTAGCTACTCGACGTCTTTTTGCTTGATAAGGTGTGAGCGAGCCTTGTGACGTTGTCCCCTCTGGAAGAGTAGCAGGAATGTTATCATAACCATAGATTCTAGCTACTTCCTCGTACAAGTCCTCTTGAATTTGTAAGTCAGGACGTCGCATAGGCGCTGTCACAACAAACCCTTCGTTTGTTTGTTCCACTTTAAAGGAAAGCTGCTTGAAAATCGCTGCTGTTTCCTCACTTGTTAAATCCATCCCAAGTCGTTGGTTCATTTTTATCAGATTCAGCTCAATTTTGGGTTCTGTCATTGTTCGTGCATCAACAACCGCTGCATCTGAAAGAATGGATCCTGATGCAAGCTCACGAATAAGTTTTGCTGCTCGTTTGGCTGCATGAGGTGTGCGTTCAGGATTTACGCCCTTTTCAAAACGCGCACTTGAATCACTGCGAACACCCGCTACGCGCGATGACTGACGAATCAGTGAAGAATGGAAAACGGCCGCTTCAAGTAACACGGTCGTTGTGGACTCATCTACTTCAGTGCTTTTACCACCCATCACACCAGCTAATGCTACAGGTTTTTCTCCGTCTGTAATGACTAGGTTCTCACCAGTTAACGAACGCGTTTGTCCATCTAAGGTCACAAGCTCTTCGCCATCATTTGCACGACGAACAAGGATTTGATTTGAGCTTACTTTATCGTAGTCGAATGCGTGCAATGGTTGACCATATTCCAAGAGAACATAATTCGTACTATCAACCACATTATTAATTGGACGAATTCCAGCTGCCATCAAACGGTTTTGAAGCCATTGCGGCGAAACTCCGACCTTAACATCTTTAATCACAACCGCTTCGTAATAGCTTGTTTCCTCTTTATTTTCTACTTCAACCGAAATGAGGTCACTTGCGCTTGCGCTATCTACCTCTACGTTCTCTTCTGGAAGAGTCACATCTTTTCCGTAAAGGGCTGCTACTTCGTACGCCACGCCAAGCATATGCAAGCAATCAGATCGGTTCGGAGTTAGGTCTAATTCAAGCACTTCGTCCGTCAGATTTAAGGCGTCAAGGGCATCAGTTCCTGGAGCAATGGCTTCAGAAAATACGTAAATCCCCTCTGCAACATCCTTCGAAATAACGTTTGAATCGATTCCAAGCTCTTGAAGAGAACAAATCATTCCTTGTGATAATTCTCCGCGTAGCTTTGCTTTTTTGATTTTCAAATCACCAGGTAGTCGTGCGCCAACCTTTGCTACAACAACCGTTTGACCCTCAGCAATATTTGCAGCTCCACAAATGATTTGAACCGTTTCCACTTCGCCAATATCAACCTGACAGATCGATAATTTATCTGCATCTGGATGCTGAGTACAAGACTGGACATATCCTACCACAATGGAGGAAGCACCTTGGTTTAAGCTGTGAACAAAATCAATTTCAACTCCACCACGCGTCATCTTTTCAGCAATATCTGCTGCTGTTACATCATCTACATTTACATATTGTTTTAACCAGTTATATGAAACAAGCATATTTTTTCTCCCCTTCCTTAAACCCTTTTGAACTGTGCAAGAAATCGTTTGTCATTTGTATAGAAATGACGGATATCATCAATGCCGTACTTAAGCATAGCAAGTCTCTCTACACCCATTCCAAAAGCAAAGCCGCTGTATTCGTTTGGATCGAATCCGCTCATTTCCAACACTTTTGGATGAACCATTCCCGCTCCAAGCACTTCAATCCATCCTGATTGTTTACAGACTCGGCATCCTTTTCCTCCACATAAAGCACACGTTACATCTACCTCAACAGAAGGCTCTGTAAATGGGAAGAAGCTTGGACGAAGTCGAATTTCACGGTTCTCTCCAAAGAATCGTTTAACAAACGAATCCAGAACTCCTCTGAGGTCACTCATACGCACATTATGGTCAATGTACAATCCTTCAATTTGCATAAATTGATGCGAATGTGTTGCATCATCATTATCACGTCTGAACACACGACCTGGACAAATGACTTTAACTGGACCTACACCATCATGTGCTTCCATCGTTCTTGCCTGCACAGGAGATGTTTGCGTACGAAGCAGCAACTCATCTGTGAAATAAAAGGAATCCTGCATATCACGAGCTGGGTGATCCTTTGGTAAGTTTAAAGCTTCAAAATTGTAGTAGTCTGTTTCTACCTCTGGGCCCTCTGCTACAGAGAAACCAAGACCAATAAAGATGTCCTCTACTTCTTCCACAACGGCTTGAAGCGGGTGTTTTGTGCCTTTTTCAATTGGTCGACCCGGCATCGTTACATCAAGTTTTTGTTCTTCCAACTGCTTTGCAACTCGAATGTCTTCAAGTGCTTGTTCCTTTTCATCCAGCTTTGTTTTAATCTCGTCTCGTACTTCATTGGCCATTTGACCCACTTTTGGTCGCTCTTCAGCAGATAGCTTTCCCATACCACGCAAAACTTCTGTGATCGGTCCTTTTTTTCCTAAGTATGAAACACGTACCTCTTGTAGTGCTCGACCATCCTCTGCTGCTTCGATCTTTCCAAGTGCCTCTTGAAGAAGCGCTTCTAATGTTTCCTTCATGTTCATTCCTCCTGCTTTATAAAATAAAAAAAGAGCCTCTCTCCCAAAAAGGGACGAAAGACTCGCGGTACCACCCTAGTTTAAAAAACAGATGTCGCCATCTATTTAAAACGCTCTAACGGATAACGGCTTAAAGCCGGAAACATCTTCGCACCAATTGCGCGCTAATGTCTGCTCCAGAGTGAATTCAACCTCTCCATTTCCTTAAGATGCTCGCAGCGTACACATCTTTCTCTGAAAGGCGGTAAGGGGTTTACTATGTTCCTTCTTCGCATTTATCATGTATGAATCTGTTATTCATTATAATAAATTCGCCTCTTAATCGCAACACCAACTCATAAAATGCATTACGTTCTTAAGTGATAAAGCAAGATTCCCGCAGCAATCGCCACATTTAAGGACTCTGCTTTACCATAGATAGGAATGTACAGGTTCTGATCTGTCCTGTCTAACAGATCCGGTTGAACACCTTCTCCTTCATTCCCTAAAATCAGTGCAAAGCTTTCCGTTGGTTGAACCTCCGTATAGACCAACGCATTGTGAAGAGATGTTCCATAAACGGGGACTTCCGCTTGTTTAAACGCATCAATCCAATCTGTAAGTTCACCTTTAATGACAGGGAGATGGAACATAGATCCTTGAGATGACCTTAGCACCTTACTGTTATATAAATCCACTGATCCTTTTTCAACGATGACTCCATCCATTCCGACAGCGTCGGCTGTTCGAATTAAGGTACCGATGTTCCCAGGGTCCTGGACGCGGTCAATTAATAAATACCGGCCATAATCCGCAGACAATTCTTGCTGAACTGGTATCGTACATACGGCCATAATCCCTTGTGGGGAATCCGTTTCACTTAATTCCTTTAAGACACTGTCATTCGTCAGGATTATGTTTCTGTCATCCACATCCCAACTAGATGGAATGAGCTCTTCATCTGAAACAATAACCGCAACAAATTCAATTCCAGCACGCACCGCTTCCTCCACTAAATGAAAGCCCTCAATCAGAAATTGGTTTACTTTTTCTCTGCCTCTTTTTTTATGTAATTTTTTCCATTGTTTAACTTGTTCGTTTTTACTTGAATCAATTTGTTTCATCTCATTCACCTTTCTACTTCCTCATCCATCTTCATCTTTCCTCAGCATATTCTACTTTAAACAAGCCATACTACATTGTATACAGATTTTCATTAAAAAAGGAGAGATTTATATGGGTTTTAACCTACGCGGTGCAATTATGGCCAACATTCATGGACATAGTGATCAAGAAGTGGAAGCAACCATTGTAGATGCTATTCAAAACGGTGAAGAGAAAATGCTACCAGGACTAGGTGTTATGTTTGAAGTGTATTGGAAAGAAGCAAACGAAGAACAAAAGAATGAAATTTGCGATATGATTAGTAAAGGGTTGCAATAAACATAAAAGAAATGGCTGGGAGATAACATTAATGTTGTGTGCAAAACACGAACCTAGCACAATATCCGCTCCAGGAGAATCCCTCGCACCCACAAGGACGGCCTCAGCCCCTTACGCGGGAAAGGCGCCGCTACAGTGTCTTCACCGCGTCCTATTCCGCAGGAGTCTCGGGTTCTCCTTCCGCTCGTCTTACTAAAAAACAAGAATGGCGAATGATTCGATCGTAGAATCATTCGCCATTTTCTCATTAATTTTGGTCTTGTCCAGACTTCTTCTTTTTGTTAGGAATACGTAATGGTATTCACTGTTTCTGTATCAAGCTTTTTAATCACTTCAACGATTAACTTTACCGCATTCTCATAATCATTACGATGCAAAATGGCTGCATGTGTATGGATATAACGTGTGGCAACCGTAATAGAGAGGGAAGGAACACCATTTGCTGTTAGGTGAATGGCACCTGAGTCCGTTCCGCCTCCAGCCATGGATTCAAATTGATAAGGAATGTTGTGCTCATCAGCTGTTTTTACAACAAAGTCACGTAACCCCTTATGAGCAATCATTGATGCATCATATAAAACAATTTGAGGGCCATTTCCCATTTTGGCAAGGGCTTCGTTTTCTGTAATTCCCGGAGTGTCTCCGGCAATTCCTACGTCTACACCAAAACCGATATCAGGCTGAATGAGTGCAGCCGATGTTTTGGCTCCTCGTAGTCCTACTTCTTCTTGAACAGTTCCTACACCATAAACCGTATTCGGATGGTCCACATCTTTTAACAGCCTTAAGACATCTATAGCAATGGCACAGCCAATGCGGTTATCCCAAGCTTTTGCCATAAGAAGCTTCTCATTTTTCATCACGGTAAACTCGCACACGGGTACAATTGCGTCTCCAGGACGTACGCCAAATTCTTCCGCTTGTTCTCTGCTCTCCGCTCCGATGTCAATAAACATGTCCTTGATCTCAACAGGTTTCTTTCTCGCCTCTGGTGTTAAAATATGCGGTGGCTTTGAACCGATAATACCTGGCACTTCCCCATTCTCAGTTACAACAGTCACTCGTTGAGCTAGCATGACTTGTCCCCACCAGCCTCCTACTGTTTGAAACCGAAGAAATCCTTTTTTATCGATGGAAGTTACCATAAATCCGATTTCATCTAAATGGCCAGCCACCATAACTTTTGGTCCATCTTGTGAGCCAGATTTCTTTGCAACCAGGCTTCCAAGTCTGTCCGTATACACTTCATCTGCATAAGGAGCGATATATGTATTCATGACTTTTCGTGCCTCTGCTTCAAATCCAGATATTCCTTTTGCATCCGTTAAATCCTTTAACATCTTAAGCTGTTGATCTTCTTGCATGTCATTGCCTCCTTAGACTGTTTTAAGCCTATATCAATAGGTTTCTCTTCTTTATAAACTTTATTTTATTTTTTTCTAAAAAAGATGCAACTCTTTTCTCTTTCATTCGTATAGCATAGCATAAGACAAACGTACATTCATAATTTTGATGAAGCCAAGGAGGCTCAGTCCATATGATGGTTATTATCTTTAGACTCATGTTTTTACTTGCCATATTAATAGTCGTATACAGTATCGTAAAATACTTTTTCCATCCTTTACGAAAACTCGAGAAAGCTCACAGACATCAGCAATTTTTCTTTTTAGATGATCAAACCGATGTTCGCAAAAACTTTTCCCTTACGTACAAAGGCGTGATGTTTGAAGGAGAGAAATATATGGGCACTACAAAATCCTCCTTCGATATCATTACCATCTATATCTGGACAAAGGAATTTAATGCACTACAAGGCTTAAAGCGAGAAGACTTTCAATATATCGAGGAAGACATTCGGACTCGCTATCCGGAAGCAACCATTGAGTGGAAATCACCTATAAAAGAATTTCTACGCGATCAGCTGAAGGAGTAGAGAAAGAGATTAGGAGAAAACATCAATTCGCTTATAAAATTACGAATGGAGAATGATTCACCAATCGAATCATTCGCCATTTTCCTTATTCGTTTTGTGTTTGTCCCAAGCTCTTCTTTTTATGAAGCTGAATCTCGGTATCCGGTATTTGCTTTTACCTTCACCTCAGCATACTTGTTCACATCTTCTTTTTGTTTGGATAAGAGGGTTCCGATAACACCTCCAAGAAATCCTGCTGGCACTGAGATAATAGCTGGGTTTGTTAATGGAAAGATTGGTGTTCCGGTAATAATAGCTGATCCATCAGCAGCAAACACATTTGGGCTGATCGACACTAAAATGATGGCTGTGAGAAGCCCTGAAACCATCGCCCAAATGGCACCGCTTGTGTTGAATCGTTTCCAGTAGATTGTGTAAACAATTACTGGAAGATTTGCACTGGCAGCCACACAAAAGGCTAACGCAACGAGAAAGGCTACATTCATATTCTGAGCAAACAACGCAAGAATAATTGAAAAGACAGCAACCCCTACAGAAGCAGAACGTGCGGCAATTACTTGTTCCTTCTCTGTTGCTTTTCCTTTTTTAATAATTTGATTGAATATATCGTGAGCGAAAGCTGAAGCACCCGATAGAACTAGACCTGCAACAACTGCCAGTATCGTTGCAAAGGCTACTGCCGCAACAAAGGACATAAACAATTCCCCACCTAATGCTTCCGCGAGAAGTGGCGCTGCCATGTTTCCTGCGCTATTTGCTGCAACGATGGCATCTCTTCCTACAAATGCAGCGGCACCAAACCCTAAGAAGATGGTAAGTACATAAAAGATTCCAACAATCCACGTGGCTGTTACTACAGAACTACGAGCTGTTTTTGCGTCTCGCACTGTAAAGAAACGCATTAGAATATGGGGTAATCCTGCTGTTCCGAGCACAAGTGCCAGCATAAGAGAAATAGAATCAAGCGGCGCACGACCTTGTAACCCTGGATTTAGAAAATCGGCACCATGGTCTGTAACCGTTTTCATTTCGTTGAACATTCCTAAAATATTGAAGTTGAATTTAAAGAGGACCATAACGGAAATGACAAGAGTTGCCACCATCAGAAGGACAGCTTTAATAATTTGTACCCAGCTTGTTGCTGTCATTCCTCCAAACAGTACGTAAATCGTCATCATGATTCCAACAAGGGCAACAGCCCAAGAATAATTAATTCCAAATAATAATTGAATGAGTGCTCCGGCCCCAACAAGCTGCGCAATCATATAAAAGATCACTATGGTGATCGTACTAAAAGCAGCCACACCACGTACTTTTCTGGCATCAAACCTAGCATGAATCATATCAGCAAGCGTATATTTACCAAGATTCCGCAGAGGCTCTGCCACAATAAAAAGAACAACAAGATAAGCTACTAAGTACCCAATACTGTAGAAAAAGCCATCAAAGCCAAACAGAGCAATCGCACCAGCTATCCCTAGAAAGGAGGCAGCTGATAGATAGTCTCCAGCAATGGCTAACCCGTTCTGCCAGCCTGTAAGTCCCCCACCTGCTGTGTAAAATTCACTAGCTGTTTTTGTTCGTTTCGCGGCATAATACGTGATAACAAGGGTGCTTCCTACAATGAGTAAAAAGAGAGCGATCACCATCCAACTCATTTAGAACGTCCCCCTTCGTACTCAGATAAAATTTCATCTGCTTTCTGATCAAACTGTGCTGCCTTTCTAACATAAAGTATACAAAGAGTCCAAGTCATTACAAACTGAGCAATGGCGAGGATCCAGACCCATGTAATACTACCGATGGCGGGATTATTCAAAATCGTAGTGTACGAAGCTAAGACGGGAAGTGAAAAGTAAAAGAGTAAAAAGAAGACGGTAAGCGGGACAATAAAGCGTTTCTTCTCTTGCATCAATTCTTTGAACTTAGTGCTTTTTTCGACCTGACTGTACTGAAGCGGAGGATTTGCATCTGTCTTTGATTTAACCTGACTCAATTCAATCACCCTTCTCTCATTAGCAGTATTTTTGCAGTCAAACAGTCTAACATACTATTAATGTAAATTAGGTGGAAGGGTCTGTCAATTAAAAAAATAAAGCGCTTTCAATATTTGTTAAAAGGCTAAACGTATCACTAACGAATATAAGTAAACACGAACATAGCATGATATCCGCTACAGGAGAATCCCTGGCACCCGCCGATACGGCCTCAGCCCCTTACGCGGAAAAAGCACCGCTACAGTGTCTTCACCACGTATTTTACCGCAGGAGTCTCGGGTTCTCCTTTCGCTAATATCCATAAAAACACAAAATATGCTCCTATCATTTTGTGTTCGTTTAACGTGTCACGACTTGGTCACTCCAATTTCTACTAAGTATGATTAAGATAATCAAGAAACTAGCAAGAATCAGTAAGCCTACTGTGTTCAAGTTATAAAGTAAGTTACCAAATGATGTATACACAATGGCCATTGGAATGTTCATAATAAATGACTGCTTCATATATTCTGTTACATTTGCTGATTTCTCCATAGCGTAAAACGATAAAACATGAAAATGAACAAATGGAACCAAGCGAAATAATGAAAGCTGCCATACATTAAGAGCAGGATCTTTCTTTAACACCTTTTCTTTTAACCTGGCTAGTCGCCTGTGGAGCCATGGGATGTATGATAATAATAGATAAAAACTAAGTGAAGACCCCATTAAGCCAACAAACGAATAGATAGAGCCGAATACTCCACCAAAAAGAAATCCCCCTACAATACAAATGAGTAACACAGGAATAAATAACACCTGTCTAATCAGATGAAAAAGGATAAAGAAAAAAGGACCCAGCCAACCTGCCTGTTCAATAAATTGAGTGATTGGTTCTACGTATTCTTCCAAGCTGCAACAAACTCCCCTCTTGCATACCTTATGCTTGTATCGCTTTTTGAATGAATAAAAGTAGACTAAGATGAACAAGCATTAAAATAGGGAGTCCAAATGAAAAGGTCAAATGCTTCGTTTTATGTCTACGTAACCGCATGCCAAGAAATGAACCGAAACTTCCCCCTAGTATCGCAATCCCAAGCAACGTCTTTTCCGGTGTTCTTCGCAACTGTTTAATCGCCCTTTTTTTGTCTTGAGTCATACTATAATATCCTATAATAGACATGATCAAATAATAGATAAGAAGTATAGCTACTGCTATATACATGATGCTTCCTCCATCTCAATAAAAGAAAAAAAAGCGCAGTCAACAGACGGCGCTTTTCTCTTATCATTAACCTTTAAGGCTAGTTTTTGCTTTTTCAGCTAGAGCTGTGAAAGCAGCTTCATCATTCACTGCTAGGTCAGCAAGCATTTTACGGTTCACGTTGATTTCAGCAAGCTTTAATCCGTGCATTAAACGGCTGTAAGACAAACCGTTGATGCGTGCAGCTGCGTTAATACGTGTGATCCAAAGCTTACGGAAATCACGTTTCTTTTGACGACGGTCACGGTAAGCATAAAGTAATGCTTTCATTACCTGTCCTTGTGCTGATTTGAATAACGTATGCTTAGAACCATAATAACCTTTAGCTAACTTTAAAACTTTCTTACGACGACGACGAGCGACATATCCGCCTTTTACTCTTGGCATCGCTAATCCCTCCTTTATAATCCAACCAGATCAATTATTTTTTGTACGTTAACATTTGACGAATGCGTTTGAAGTCTCCAGAGTGAACCATAGCTGACTTACGTAGCTTACGTTTTTGCTTTTGAGACTTGTTACGGAACATATGACTAGTAAAACCGTGTGAACGTTTTAGCTTGCCACTCCCAGTACGTTTGAAACGCTTAGCAGCGCCTCGGTGTGTTTTCATTTTTGGCATGAATCTAATCCTCCTTTAATGTGGTTCAAGACAGGCTTTTATTTCTCCGCATTCGGAGCAAGCACAAGGAACATGCTACGGCCTTCCATTTTTGGTTTCGCTTCAACAGTGGCAATGTCTTCACACTCTTTAGCCAAACGTTCAAGAACGACACGACCAATTTGAGAGTGAGTAATTGCACGTCCACGGAACCTAATAGCTGCCTTAACCTTGTCGCCCTTCTCTAGAAACTTACGTGCATTACGTAGTTTCGTATTGAAGTCATGATCCTCAATCGTTGGGCTCAGACGGACTTCTTTAGTGTTAATGATTTTTTGGTTTTTGCGTGCTTCTTTGTCTTTCTTCTGCTGCTCATAGCGGTATTTTCCATAATCCATTATGCGGCAAACAGGCGGTTTTGCATTTGGTGCGACGCACACAAGGTCAAGATTGACGTTTTGGGCCATTTCTAGCGCTTCAAACTTCGATTTCACACCAATTTGATCGCCATTTGCACCAATAAGCCTTACTTCACGGGCACGAATCCCTTCATTGACCAACATGTCTTTACTAATAATGAGCCACCTCCACTGGATTTTGATCTTGCAGACTGTATATCGTCTAAACAGGTCATCATCATTGACGTGTGTACAAGAAAGTAACAGCAGTACGCTTTAACAAGATTCCACACAAAAAAGTGCGGGCGCACTGCGCCCACACTGAATACTCGTTAATACTGAAAACGAATGATACCTACCGACACCGGTCGATCAGGTGAGAAGCGGGCGCTTCTGCTTTCCTATAGTTTGTTTAACACACTCTTAGAATAATATCATAGGCGATACAGGCTGTCAACCTCATGATTAATTTAATGTAAAAGTCTCTTTAATCCGTATGCTTTGGTTTACAGATTGAACGATTGGACAATTCTTTGTAGCGAGATCCAATGCCTTTTGAATCGTGCTCTCCGAGGCATCGGTTCCTTTTATCACAAAGTGGAGGGAGACATCCGTCACTTCGTTCACTCCATCAACATTTCTTATCACGTCAGCCGACAATGCGATGTCGTGATAAGAAATTCGTTTCTTTTTAAGAATCTTCCTGAACACGCCGCCGCTACAAACCGCAATCGATGAAACCAACAATTGGTATGGTCTAAACCCGTAGTTTTCATCTCCAGACACATGAAGCGTATCAAATGAAGTCGTATGGGTAAATCCGTGCTCGGTCATTTGGAAATCCAAATGAATCCCCTCCCTTCGTCTATTTATTACAGTCGGTGTGTTGAAATTTCTTCAACCACTTGAGCAAGGAAGGCATCTTTATCTACTACCTGTTGATCCTGCTCACTGTATTTACGAACATTTACTGTTCCATCTGCTACCTCTTTGTCTCCAAGGACGAGCATATAAGGTATTTTCTTCATTTGAGCTTCACGGATTTTATAACCGATTTTCTCATTACGCTCATCAAGCTGAACGCGAACACCCATTCCTTCGAACAATGATTTCACTTCCTGAGCATACTCTAAGTGAGCTTCTGGAGAAACTGGGATCACTTGAACTTGTACAGGTGCTAACCACGTTGGGAACGCTCCACCAAAGTGTTCAATTAAGATCGCAATAAAGCGGTCAATTGAGCCAAATACTGCACGGTGAATAACAATTGGACGATCTTTCTCTCCTTGTTCATTTACATATGTCAGATCAAACTTCTCTGGCATTTGAAAATCAAGCTGGATCGTTGCACATTGGTGACTACGTTTCAGTGCATCCTTGATGTGGAAGTCAATTTTAGGACCGTAGAATGCTCCGTCCCCTTCATTTAAGATATAATCAACATTTAAATCTTTTAAGACATTCTCAAGTGACTGCTCTGCTTGTTCCCATAGCTCATCTGCTCCCATAGAATCTTCTGGGCGAGTAGAAAGCTCTACAGAGTATTCAAATCCAAATGTGCTATAAATTTGATCAACAAGACCAAATACTTGCTTCAATTCATCTTCAATTTGATTTGGTGCTACAAAGATATGTGCATCATCTTGCGTGAACGTCCGAACACGTAGCATTCCGTTTAACGATCCACTTAGCTCATGGCGGTGAACTTGACCAAATTCAGCCATACGGATTGGAAGATCACGATACGAGTGCTGTGCGTTTTTATAAATTAACATATGTCCAGGACAGTTCATTGGCTTAAGTGCAAACCGCTTATCATCTACATCTGAGAAGTACATGTTCTCATGGTAGTGATCCCAGTGACCTGATTGCTCCCATAAGCGTTGGTTCATCATTAGTGGAGTACGAACTTCCTGATACCCAGCTTTTGTATATAAGTTGCGTGAGAAATTCTCAAGCTCTGTACGGATTGTTTGTCCGTTTGGAAGGAAAAACGGCATTCCTGGGGCTTCTTCTGAGAACATGAATAATTCTAACTCACGACCGAGCTTACGGTGATCGCGTTCTTTTGCTTGACGCAATAACTCTAGATGCTCATCTAAGTCCGCTTGCTTAAAGAATGCAGTACCATAAATACGCTGAAGCATCTTGTTGTCGCTATTCCCTCTCCAGTATGCACCAGCTAGGTTTTGAAGCTTAAAGGCTTTGATTTTGTTTGTAGACGGAACATGAATTCCACGGCATAAATCAAAGAATTCACCTTGCTCATAGATGGTTACTTGCTCACCCGCAGGAATCGCTTCAAGTAGCTCCTGCTTATACTCATCTTCTCCAAATTTCACTTTGGCTTCCTCACGGCTTACTTCAAGACGATGGATTTCAAGGTTTTCTGAAACAATCTTTTTCATTTCTTTTTCAATCTTCGGTAAGTCTTCTTGAGTAATGGACTCCTCTGAATCGATGTCATAATAAAATCCATCTTCAATTACCGGACCAACACCAAGCTTTACATTTTTAAATAAACGACGAACCGCTTGGGCCATTAGGTGAGCCGTACTATGTCTTAGGATCTCCAATGCTTCATCTGATTCAGGTGTGATAATGGCAACCTCACCACTCTCTGGAATCGGGCGCTTTAAATCAATTAATTGACCATTAATCTTACCAGCAATTGCTTTTTTCTTAAGTCCAGGACTAATTGATGCAGCTACATCCTCTGTTGTTGATCCTTGTGGAAACTCCTTCTTTGCTCCATCAGGGAAAATCAATTCTAACTGTTCCATGTACATTCTCTCCTTTTTTGTAAATATGAGCACAAAAAAACACTCGTCCCTTCCAATGAAGGGGCGAGTGTGGTTCGCGGTTCCACCCTAATGTCCGTACTACGGCTTATCATACAGATAACGGCTGCGTGCCGGCATCGGTTACTATCGTTCCCCGATGCAGTTCAAAGGTGGTAAGCTCATACATCTAGTTTAGAGGCTCTCAGCATGCGCCTCATTCTCTGAAAACTATCTTATATGCCTCGCGTCCTCATCTACACTGTTTAGATCATCATAATCTTAATATGTAGTATATTATAGGGAGGCATACGGAAAAAATCAAGTAGGTTCACATTTTTTATCCACTTGATCTTTAAGCGGATAGAGATGAAGTCGTTCTTCAAAGATCGATTGAATCGAAGCAATGAGACCATTCTCTGGCTCATTCGTAAATAAATGCACTTCATTTGGAACCATACTTACTAGTGGACTAATAAGCATATCCTGCACATCTAACCCCTCTTCGAAAATCAACTCTTCTTCAAGATAAAACAGGATCTCATCTCGTGTGAGCTCGCGGAAGCTGGAATCATACAACGTGAATACTTGATCGTGAACAATATAGACCCGACTCACCTTACAAGGAGTGTTCCTAAGATGCTGACGATAGTTTTCAAGCATATGTTGATAATCCTGTTCTAACATATATTCATCAATCGCCATCTCTACACAATCAATAAGTAGTTCTCCATATTCTCTAAGACGAAACGTTAGAAAGGGTTCATAATAAAAAGACGTTTCCTGTTCGAGGTTTGTAGCAAATGCTTGATAAATAAACTCTTTTCGATTAAAAAACAATTGAATGTCCGGTAAATCTTCTATATCGCCATCAAGGATGCGTTTTGCAATAGAGAGGATTTGATACTGTTCTTCATGATCAGTGAAATAAAACATCGTTTCAATAATTGATAGCAGCCATTCTTCTTCTTTACTGTTAATCACAAAGTCTGTTAACAAAGAAGCTAAAAGTGGATGAAACGAATCATAAAAGCTCACATGACGATCTTCGTAGTGTACAAACAGTGTTCCTGCATCATGAACTTGTATGTCCGCACCAAGGCCATAGGGCTGATATTTTTGAACATAGTGCGTTAATTCTTGATAGAGTTTGTGACAGTCTAGCTTTTCTTCAAAATGAATGGCGATCAACCGATATTCCCCCTAACCTTATCAAACTCTTTACAACGTGTCCTTATGCCAATCTTGGGCTCTATTTCATCCTATGTATAAATAAGTGGAACATGACCGAATCTGTTTGCTTTTTTGTCCGACACATTCCACCAAATAAAAAAGGGGTTGAAACATAACATTCATTCAGATAGTAAAATATGAACATAGCCATAAATCCGCTACAGGAATCCCTCGCACCCCGCGGAACGGCCTCAGCCCACTCGCCGGAAAAACGTCGCTACAATGTCTTCACCACGTTCTGTTCCGTAGAAGTCTCAGGTTCTCCCTCCGCTTGTTCAAATAAAATTACGAAAGGCGAATGGTTCTGCAATCGAATCATTCGCCATTTTCGTATTGGTTTTTAGTTATGTTCCAAATCGAGTAGGAGGATAATCATTAATTGATTATCCGACCTCTCACACCACCGTACGTACGGTTCCGTATACGGCGGTTCAATATCTTGCGTAC
>NZ_JBNNQX010000012.1:0-119451 GCF_050276055.1 Alkalihalobacillus sp. NPDC127517
GTCACACCCGTTCCCATGCCGAACACGGCCGTTAAGCTCTTCTGCGTCAATGGTAGTTGGGGGCTTCCCCCTGCGAGAGTAGAACGTTGCCGGGCACTGATAAAAAACCTTTCATCTTTTGATGGAAGGTTTTTTGTGGATTAGTAAAGATTAGGAAATAAAGAAGATCACTAAAAAGAGTAGAATGAAAACTAAGAACGTAGGATTGTTATTAAGCAAATCGGAGCAAGAACCAATATCTCAGCAGTACTTTGAATGAAGAAAGCCAACTCGGTACCAAGACGCAAACCGATTTATTAAGAAGAATAGCGGCGAACCCAAAAAGAATGAACTACTTATTAAGAAAAAATCAAATACCAAGAAAATTAAACAAACCAGTAAGAACAAGACCTCGATATCAAGAAGTAATAAAGAATAACTAAGCTCACGATCTCTTTACCAAATAAAATGACAGAATCACCAAGCTCATAGTACTTTCAATTAAGAGCCAATCCCTGATACCAAGAACCAAACCAAATCCATAAAGAAGCTCCCCCTCAACACCAAGAAATCCAAGGAAGTAGTCAAAAAAATCTAGACATCTATCAAGAAACTCAGTAACCTAGCTATACAAACGACTAAGAAAATAATCTATATTCCCTCTGAGACCCTCTTCAAACCATATTCCTAAAAAAGATACGACAAATTTCGCAAAATGTGTTGCATCGTCTCTTTAGACATGTTATTCTAAGTCATGTGTTAGAGAAACTCACATACAGTCCGGTGGCAATAGCGAAGAGGTCACACCCGTTCCCATGCCGAACACGGCCGTTAAGCTCTTCTGCGTCAATGGTAGTTGGGGGCTTCCCCCTGCGAGAGTAGAACGTTGCCGGGCATTAAGATCGCGCATTTCGATAGGAAATGCGCGATCTTTTTAGGTTTTATTGTCTAAATTTTTTGTGAAATGATTAAACGTATCCATAGACTATGCTAGAATAAAGTAGGGAAAGACTTCCAATCTTACATACGCTAAGGAGAATGATATGATTACGTTTGATCATCCAGAAGCCAGACAATTTTATGAATTAATCGAGATAGGTGCTTTTGCAGTTAGTCCGGAGGAAGATCAGATTATCTTTTCGGCAAATTTGAGTGGAGAGTTTGAGCTTTGGGGAATGAATACAGATTCTCGTTTTCCTTATAAGCTGACTTCCATTGGACAGAGTTGTTATGACTTGATGTATAGCAAGGATGGTTCGTTTGTTGTTGCATCATTTGATTTTGATGGAGATGAAAACACTCAGATTTATGCATTACCTCGTAATGGTGGGGTGTTAAAGCCACTTGTGACACGAGAAGGACAACGTCACATGCTGAGCGGGCTTTCTGAGGATGGTACAGTGCTCTTTTACAATACAACTAATGCCAATGAGACCTATTTAAATACAAATTCATATCACCTTCTTACTGGAGAGGTGAAGGTCCTTCATGAGGGTGAGGTTGCGCCAACGTTTTTAGCAGCAAAGAATGCTGACGGGTCTAAGCTTGTTGTAGGGCGTATGTTTGCAAACTCGCATACGGTTCCTTATTTACTAGATGGTAGCGCATTAATGCCTCTTGTAGATCAACCTGAGCTATCTTACACTTTTGGGAAGGTCGTCTTTTTAAACGATTCGTCTATTTATTTTACAACTAATTATCAAGCTGATTTTCATTACCTGGCTTCATACAATGTAGAAACAAAGGAAATGAAGAAAGTAGCTGAAGTAGAACAAACGGAGTTGCAGTCCATTAAGCTTGATCGTGATCAGGGGATACTCTATGTATCTGCAACGATTGGTGTAACGGAAAAGCTTTATCGATATGAAATAGAAAAGCAAGAGCTCACAGAACTCATTATTCCTGTTACAAGTATTTCACAAGTCATTTTAAGTGAAAAAGGCACGTTGTATCTTACGGGAGGAACGGCAACATCTCCAAATAATCTGTATGTCTATAAGAAAGATCAAGAATGGGAAGCTCTAACCCAGATACAGGTTCCAGGAATCGCGCATGATCAGCTGGCTGAGCCTGAAGTCCTTACATACAAGTCATTTGATGGTTTAGAGATTGAAACGTTATATTTTAAAGCAAGACCTGAAGTAGATAATAAACATTTGATTCTTTGGCCACATGGGGGACCTCAGGCATCTGAAGGGAAATTCTTTAGAGCGATGTTTCAACACTTGGTATACGCAGGCTATAATATCGTTGCGCCGAACTTCAGGGGATCCAGCGATTACGGTGCTGCTTTCCTGAAAATGGTTGAAGGTGACTGGGGCTACGGACCACGTCTTGATAACATTGCGTGCGTAGATTATATGATTGAACAAGGCTATGTAGATGAGGATAAGGTCTTACTCATGGGCGGAAGCTATGGTGGATATATGGCCTTGTTGCTTCATGGACGCCATCCAGACTACTTTAAAGCAGTTGTTGATATCTTTGGTGTTTCTAACTTATTTAGTTTCTACGAAAGTGTTCCAGAATTCTGGAAACCAATTATGAAGATATGGATAGGGGATCCGGTGGAAGATAAGGAGCGCTTCACAAGAGATTCTCCAATTACTTATTTGTCCACAATGACGAAGCCAATGCTGGTTATTCAAGGGGCGAATGATCCGCGAGTAGTAAAAGCAGAGTCTGATCAAATTGTAGAATCCTTAAAGGCTCAAGGCACCGAAGTGGAGTATCTTGTGTTTGAGGATGAAGGTCATGGCTTTTCAAAGAAAGCAAATCAGATTACGGTAAGTGAACGTGTATTAGCATTTTTTAATCAGTACATTTAATCATAAAAAAGAACAGGACACAGCTTGTCCTGTTCTTTTTCTTAATGCTCTTCTTCTGCATCAAAGGAACGCTTGCCAAGGTCCGCATCAATCATCACAAAGGCACTGCTGTCGACATCAATTCGACTCACTTTGGCAATCATGTCACGAAACATACTTTCTTCCTCAACTTGTTCTTCCACAAACCAATTCATTAGCGCGATGGTCGCATGTTCTTTATGATCTGTCGCTAAGTCGGCAATTTTATAAATGGCTTTTGTTACATCCTTTTCTTGAGCTAGAGAATGTTCAATTGCCTCTAGAGGAGATTGAAATAGATTCTTTGGTTGTTCTAGTGTTTCGATAGTGACTCTTTCACCAACATCCACCAAGAAGTCATAAATTTTCATTGCGTGAAATCGCTCTTCCTCTGCTTGAACAAGGAAAAAGTTTTTGAATCCTTTAAAACCTAAGTTAGCAAAATAAGCAGCAATTGCAGTATAGGAATGCGCTGCGTATAACTCAAAGTTTACTTGTTTATTTAAGACTCTTGTTAAATCATCTGGTAGCATAGGTAAGCTCCTCTCAAGTTAAAACAACATCATAGCTTAAGTGTATCGTAGCACAAAGAACAGGTCAATATGGATTGACCTGTTTAATAAGAATGAATCTAATTTAATGTGCCATCTTGCATTTAATTTGATTGTTTATTCTCAATCAGTCCGTTATCTTATCAGTTATGCTGGCATTCTCGACGGTGTTTTCGTCGACGCTTCACTGTATGAAACAGAATATAACAAGAGATGATCAATAAAATAACAAAAGCGATCATACTGCCTACTAAAAACTTATGGGCAATGATGGAATCACTTAATTTCTGCCAGTCCCATCTCATATGGTTACCCGCGAATATAAATGTCTGAACCCATATAAAAGCACCACTATATGCATAGATTGAAAACCTCTTATAGGGGAGGTTTGATATTCCTGCAATGTAACCTGTTAAGTGCCTGACACCGGGAATAAAATACCCGATTACGAGAATAAATGCACCGTATTTCTGAAACAAGACTTGAGCTCGGTCTATTTTCCTGTGAGACAGAAAGAATTTTGATCCATGTGTCATGAGAAAAGGAAGGCCGAGCTTTTTTCCTAAGAAATAGCTAATTGAGATTCCAATGATTGAACCCAATAACGAAATGAGTAATGAAAGGTATAGGTTCAACTCACCTGAGTGAGTAAAATATCCAACAGTTAGTAGCAGTAATTCATCGGGAATGGGTAGTCCCACAATGCCTCCAACTAATGCAACAAAAATGCCAAAGTACCCATACTGGGCAATTAACTCTTTTACAAATTCCATTTTGCTACCCGTCCTATCGCTAGATGTCTACTTACAGTATATCTAGTTTTTGGGTACAGGGCACTATCTTTTTTCAACATCTACTGTTTGAACATGATCAATCTCTTTAATGAGGTAGTAAATATCCGTAATGTACATCGACTTTGGAATAGAGAGTGTAATGTCCATCTGTTGGTTTCCGCTCGTTAAGTCTTTAATTTGGACATCCCGCACGGTAAGTTGTTTGATTCGTCTCTCCTTTAAAGTGGTTCCGCGCACCTGGAGTGCGTCAATAATACTGCTCATTTGTCCTTCTGGAGTGATAACAATGCGAGTGTGGACATCTTTTGAGCTTAAGGAAGTGGGCCCGACGGCAGTAAGGATCGCAGGTATTACGTTAATGGCAATAAGAATAAGTATTACGGCAAAGGTTGCCTCAATATAAAATCCAGCTCCGATCGCAATTCCTAGTCCAGAGGCTGCCCAAATCATGGCTGCTGTTGTTAAACCGGAGATGACATCATTGCTTCTACGTAAAATCACACCTGCGCCAAGGAAGCCGACACCACTTACCACTTGAGCAGCAAGTCGCATTGGGTCCATATTTGGTGTATGATCAGATGCGTACTTAGCTACAGCTTCAATGGAGACAATGGTCATTAAGCAGCTTGCTATACAAATGACCATGCTCGTTTTTAGGCCAAGTGGTTTATGTTTAATTTGACGGTCGACTCCGATAAGAAACCCTGATAACAGGGAGGCCACAAGTTTAATTAATAAAATATCCATAGTAATCACCTCAAAAAAAGTTTGTACATTTATAAGGTATGCTGCTTGCCTATGCATTCATACCTAGATAGATGAACCGAAGAGTCAATGTGTTAAGTATACAGAAAAGAAGAGTGGTGAGGAAAGATGCAATGGAGGTTAATTATTGCTGTTTTTATTGGGGGTGCTATCGGAACGTATTTAAGATATCTCGTTTCTTTACTCGCTCCAGAGCAAAACATTTATTTTGCTACTTTTTTTGTTAATGGAACGGGTAGTTTGGTGCTAGGTTTTATCACAGGTTGGTATCTCATAAAATCGAATCATCAATGGATTAAACTTGGGCTTGGGGCAGGCTTATGTGGTGGATACACAACCATGTCGACATTTACAGCGGAAAGTGTCCAATTAGCAGGAGCTTCTCATAGTATATCAATTCTATACGTTTTCATTAGTGTAGCAGGAGGCATCATTGCAGCAGGTCTTGGAGCGTTGTTAGGAAAAGGGTTGGCGGAAAAGAGGATGAGTACATGATATCAGCTTATATTGCATGTGCGGGAGGATTGGGCGCGCTTAGTCGCTATGTGCTAAGCGTTTGGTTAAGTCGTTTACCTTGGAGCATGGCAGTTCCACTCCCAATCATTTTGATAAATATTTTAGGAGCCTTCTTACTTGGATTCGTTCATGCCCATCTTCGTGCTGATTTAGAAAGTGTCGGATCAATCTTGACCACGGGTTTTTTAGGAGCCTTTACAACCTTCTCAACTTTCAGTATGGAATCATTGGAGCTTTTCATGCAAAAAAGATGGAAACCACTCCTAGTTTACGTGAGTGGCAGCATACTTGGTTGTATCCTTTTTTATCTTATTGGCTTTTATTTATATTGAAAATGCCTCCAGGGAGTTTCCCTAGAGGCATAAAAGAAATCGCACTTAGCGATCGTTATGATTGATAAACTCAATAAAGTGAGTCAGAATCGGTACATCGGTCAGAAGTAACACAGGTAATAGCAATAGTGTTAGACCTAGAGCAACAGGAGTAAGAAGCATTGTACGGCATGCACTTTTAAATTCAGACATTATTATTCTCTCCTTTTTCAAGACGAAATTGTCACAAAAAATTCATATCTTTCAATCTATGAAATGAATCATACTCCTATTAAATAAAAAAAGCAATCATTTTGTTTGAAATTTGTTCAGAATTTATAGTTGCTTTAAGTTGAATACCGTGGTAAGATATATCTTGTGTCACAGAAACGGTATGAACATTACGATTTTGGTCATACTGATGATATACACATTATATAGCGACGCGGGGTGGAGCAGTCTGGTAGCTCGTCGGGCTCATAACCCGAAGGTCGAAGGTTCAAATCCTTCCCCCGCAATACCGAAATGAGAAAAAACCGAGGCGGAAGCTTCGGTTTTTTTGCATGGATTAGCCATTCGCATCTTTTATAAAAATCAGCTAAACTGGATAGGTGAATGAGTGATAAGGGGAGGCCCTTTACGTGAAGGATGAATTTGAATTTATTGATCAGATTAAACCAGCTTCGCACCATCAACCTTCATTAGTAATGGGAATTGGTGATGACGCGGCGGTTTATGCATCGACCGAAGGCATGCGGGAAGTTGTTTGTGTAGATACGATGATTGAAGGCGTGCATTTTACAAAGGATACATTATCACCGTATCAAATTGGCAGGAAGGCTCTCGCAATTAATGTTAGTGATTTGGCAGCGATGGGAGCAGTGCCTCGCTTTTATTTAGTCTCTATCGCCATTCCGTCTCTTTGGAATGATGAAGACCTAAACGATCTATATAAAGGGATGCAGGAACTCGCGGACAAATGGAAGATGGATCTAATTGGTGGAGATACGGTTTCTGCTAAGGAGTCACTCGTCATTACGGTTACTGCAATTGGACAAGTGGAAGAAGCGGTCTCTTTGTATCGAAATAAGGCGGCTCCAGGAGATATCGTATTTATTACGGGGACAGTTGGTAGCTCGGCGGCAGGACTTGGGTTGCTCCTGGAAAAGGGACGGTATGCTTCGTTTAATAAGTCAGAGGCTGAGCTTGTTTTCATGCACCAACAACCAGAACCGCAAGTTGAGGCGGGCCGGTTATGTGCGAGGACACAGGCGAGGATATCTTTAAACGATATTAGTGATGGTGTAGCAAGCGAAGCAAGTGAGCTGGCAGTAGCAAGTGATGTGTCCATATACCTTGAAGCGGATCAGATCCCTTTTCATCCAGCGCTTGATGAGTTCGATAAAGGGCAGAAGCTTGCGTTTGCCTTTAACGGTGGAGAGGATTTTCAACTGATAGGTACAATAGAAGAAACAGCATTTTCACTATTCTTGGAGGACGCTCTAAAAGCAGGCATTCAAATCCAACGAATAGGCAAAGTGAAAGAAAAGGCTGAGCATCCGGTTTATGTTACAGAGAATGACCAGTTAAAACCTTTACAGAAGGGAGGGTTTAACCATTTTAAAAAATGATGAAGCAATGGGAAGATATAAAAAGCAAGTTCATTCTCCACTTGAGACGATGGAGCTTGCAGAAAAACTAGCAAAGCTTGTTCGGCCTGGTGATGTCATTACGCTTGAAGGGGACCTTGGAGCAGGGAAAACCCACTTTTCGAAGGGGCTTGCAAAAGGGCTAGGTGTGAAAAAGGTTGTGAACAGCCCGACTTTTACAATTATTAAAGAATATGAAGGCAGGTTTCCTTTTTACCATATGGACGTGTATCGTTTAGATGAAGATAGTGAAGAAGATATTGGTTTAGACGAGTACTTCTACGGTGAAGGGATTACGGTTGTAGAATGGGCTTCAAAGATTGTAGAACAACTGCCTGAGAAGCGATTAGATATTACCATTCGTCACGCAGGAGAAGAAAAAAGATATTTGCTGTTTCAACCACATGGTGAACATTTTGAACAGCTTTGTAAGGAGTTAGCAGAATGGGAATAACGTTAGCGATAGATACATCTTCATATGTGCTCGGGGTTGCTGTATTAAGAGACGGAGAGGTTGCAGCAGAACTCACTACTCATATGAAGAAGAACCACTCTCTTAGATTAATGCCAGCTGTGACTGATGTACTAGCAGAGCTTGATCTAAGTCCCAAAGACATTACAAAAGTTGTGGTGGCAGTTGGGCCGGGGTCTTATACGGGTGTTCGAATTGGTGTGACAACAGCTAAAACACTGGCTTGGACTCTAGATGTTCCGTTAGTTGGAGTGTCGAGTCTGGAGGTTATGGCTCAGCAGGGACGCTACTTTCAAGGGACGGTTTGTCCAATTATTGATGCGAGACGCAATCGAGTGTATACGGCTTGTTATTCGAGTTTGGCTTATGGAGAGTTATCTCTTCAAGGAGTGGAACAATTAATTGAACGTGAGCAATTATTTGAGAGCTTAATAGAACAAGGAAAACCGGTTTTATTTACGGGTTCAGACATTGCCCTGCATAAGGACATCATCCAAGAGAGGCTTGGAGCGCTTGCGCATTTTGCGCCGCCGTCTAAACAGCTGCCAAGACCAAGTGAGCTTGCCGCATTAGGTGAGGCAAAACAACCGGTTCAAGATGTTCATAGCCTTGTTCCTAATTATCTTCAGCTTTCAGAGGCTGAGGCAAAGTGGGAAGAAGCACAAAGAGGCAAGGCCAATGAATGAGGGTCCAATTCGGTTCATGACTCATGATGATATTGACCAGGTGATGGAAGTGGAGTTAGATGCGTTTACGTCACCATGGACAAAAGAGATTTTTGAGAACGAATTAACACTTAATCATTATGCTCATTATATTGTGTATGAGTTAGAGGATCGTATCATCGGTTATTGCGGATTTTGGTTGATTGCAGGGGAAGCGCAAATCACAAATATCGCTATTCATTCTTCTGTGCGTGGAAAAAAAAGAGGCGAAGAGTTACTAGGTGCAACCATCACGTTAATTAAAGGGATGGGCGGAACAAAGGTTTCGTTAGAAGTAAGAGAATCAAATGTAGTCGCCCAGGGCTTATATCAAAAGTTCGGAATGAAAAAAGGCGGCATACGAAAAAACTACTATCAAGACAATGCGGAGGACGCATGGGTTATGTGGGTGGATTTCTAATATGACAAAGATAAAACGAATTTTAGCAATTGAAACAAGCTGTGATGAAACAGCGGCATCCGTTATTGAAAACGGTACGATCATTCGTAGTAATGTAGTGGCCTCTCAAATTGAAAGTCATAAACGCTTTGGAGGGGTAGTGCCAGAAGTAGCATCGCGTCATCATGTTGAACAAGTAACACGAATTATTGAGCAGGCGTTAGCGGAAGCAGAGGTTCGTCCAGATGAGCTTGATGCCGTGGCGGTAACGGAAGGACCCGGACTCGTTGGAGCGTTATTAATTGGAGTGCATGCGGCAAAGGCTATGGCATTTGCGCATGGTCTACCTTTAATTGGGGTTCATCACATCGCGGGGCATATTTATGCCAATCAGCTTGTTCAACCGATGCAGTTTCCATTGATGGCACTCGTTGTCTCAGGTGGGCACACAGAATTAATCTATATGGAACAGGACGGGCAATTTGAAACAATTGGGATGACACGAGATGATGCTGTCGGTGAGGCGTACGATAAAGTGGCGAGAACGCTTGGTCTGCCTTATCCAGGGGGTCCTCATATAGATCGTCTCGCTCATACCGGTTCTCCAGAGATGAATTTCCCTCGTTCTTGGTTAGAGCCTGATTCATTAGACTTTAGCTTTAGTGGGCTAAAATCACATGTACTAAATGTGGTTCACAACCAGAAGCAGCGAGGCGAAGAGCCAAATATACCGAATTTAGCAGCTAGTTTTCAAGAAAGTGTAATTGATGTGTTAGTAACGAAAACAAGAAAAGCTGTAGATCGATATGAGGTAAAGCAACTAGTCGTTGCAGGTGGAGTTGCTGCAAACAAAGGATTGCGTGCGGCACTTGAAAAGGAGTTTAGCGAGACAATGACACTATCGATCCCTCCACTTTCATTATGCACAGACAATGCCGCTATGATTGGTGCAGCTGCTTTTTATCAATTAGAAAAGCAAAGATTTGCTGGATGGGACCTCAATGGCCGTCCAGGTATGGATTTATAATCGTAAGAACCAAAAAGAGTACATTCTTTTTGGTTCTTTTTTTATGAAATGAGGCGTTGCGTGGCACACTATATAAAATGAGAATAAGCTGTGCATAAAGTTATCCACTGGTTGTTAATAAAGTGGATAACTTTATGCGTATGTATTGTAAAGGAAATAATAAGAACGTCATGATCATGTAAAAGGACAGTAAAGAAAGCACGGTGAACGATATCTCCTGTGGAAATGTGTGTGGATAATGTGGATATGTCAGAAAATAGTGCAAAATGTGTCAGGTGGTTTTTATTCGTTTTTCTTATAATCTTAATAATGAGTGTCTGTCCTTCGTGGGCAGAAGCGAAAGCCGGCGGTACACCCATCAGAGAGCAACTGATTATCATCGTGCCAGGTATGAGCTTTGACGAAGCAGAGTGGTTTTTAGGTCACGGTGATCGGGCCTTATGGTCGAGTGCTTATATAGGTGCAATGAATACGAAATCAGCAGGTTTGCATTCTGAACTTGGTAGCGTGCTTACACTCTCAGCAGGGAGAAAAACAATGGCAATCCCGCACACAGCCTCTTATGATAGTGAAGAAGAACTGGAAGGTCAGCGTGCCAAAGATCAATTCATACAGTTTACGGATCACCCAGTGGTAGACGGAATCGTTTATCCACAGATTGAAGCGTTACATAAAGTAAATCAAGACACTCACTATAAAGCCCGTGTCGGACAAATAGGTGACAGGCTTTTTGCTACAGGCATTCGTGCATTCGTTCTGGGAACAAGTGACACAGATCAAAAGCATCGCTTTGGATCGTTTCTGACAATGAATAGTAAAGGGACTACGGACGGTTCGTTGAATGAGAGTGTGATACAAGACACGACGCGAGCGTACGGAAAAAAGATGAATTCAGGCTGGATGATCGATGAAATAGCTAAGCAATCTAAAGAGTACCCGTTTATTGTTGTTGAATGGGGGGACTTATATCGATTGTTTGCGTTAAAAAATCAAATGACTGATGTAGCATATGAAAAGCAACGAGAGCAAGCATTAGGGGAGCTGGAGGCTTTTATACTAAGCGTTCAAGAGGAACATCCTGATATGTGGTTAATCTCTCCGTTTGTACATAAAGAAGCTTACTCGGACAAAAAGCAGCTTGCCCCCATCTACGAATGGACCAGTAATGGAGTGGGAGGGGCATTAGTCTCGGATACAACAAGAAGAACAGATGTCTTAAGTAATGTTGATGTTGCGCCAACCTTGATCCAGCGAATAGGGCTCCCATCTACCGATTATGATCAAGGATTTCCATTAAAGAGAATCATAAAAGAGCCCAATCATTCACAGCAGTTACTTGAGCGAGTGGATCAATCCGTCCATATTTTTAAAACGAGAGCATGGGTCCTATCTATTTATGTAACAAGCTTAGCCATTTTGTTGCTTGGTGTAAGTGGATGGACGTGGTTAGGCAAGAAAAAGGAAACACAAAAAACATGTCTAGAAACTCTCCTTTTATCTGCCTTAAGTTCACCTCTATGGTTTTTGTTATTAGCTAGACTGGAATCAACGATTTCCGCAGTGGGGTTCTTCCTTCTGATACTCTGTTGTTCTCTGTTATGGGGAGGGAGCGTACGGTTGCTTCGAAGCTGGGGAATCCTGCTTACGGCATTGGTTACAGTTCTTGCTTTAAGTGCGGACATTCTAACTGGATCTACTCTTTTATCGCATTCTTACTTAGGGTATGATCCATTGATCGGTGCGAGGTACTACGGGATAGGAAATGAATATGTAGGGATTTATATCATCTTTATATTTGTAATTACTGTTTATTTGGCTAATACCCGTATTACCTGGCTAAGATGGACATCATCAACTGTATTGATTGCAGGACAGTTACTTGTTTTAGGTCACTCACAGCTAGGTGCGAATGCAGGTGGGTTTCTTTCAGCCTGCTTGGCAAGCTTTTTCTGGTTTATGTGGGCTAGTGGCAGCAAGGTAACTAAAAAGAAAATAATTCTTTCTCTAATTGTGAGTGGCGTGGGTTCTTTGATCCTTCTCTATGTTCTACAGGCTGCTAATCACTCATCTCATATTGGGGTAGCTTATGGACGTATACAAGCAGGTGACTTTTCATATATTGCAGATACTATCGCCAGAAAAGTAGAAATGAACATAAAGCTTTTTAAACACTCGAATTGGACACAATTGCTTGTCATTAGTTATCTTTTAGCCGGGCTTATCCTTTTGTTAAGACTGGATCGATGGAGAGATGTGAATAAGCAGGTATTTATTAAAATAGGAGTGTTAGGGTCTGTTATTCTGCTTTTAATTAATGATTCTGGTGTTGTCGCAGCGGCAACCTCGATGTTTTGTGTTGTGTCGATCTATTTTTATTGGAGGCAAATCGAACAAATAGACTACTGATCTTCTGGGATCAGTAGTCTATATTTTAAGCTATTCTTCTAATTGAAGGGTTTCCCATTCTTCCATCAAAGCTTCAAGTGTTTCATTCGCATTGGTAATGGAGGTCTGAAGCTCTGCTGCGCGAACATGATCAGCGTAAACGTCGGGATCACATAAATCCGTTTCGTGCTGCTGAATTGTATCTTCGAGCTCAGCCATTTCTGCTTCTATGGCTTCAATCCTGCGAAGGCGTTGACGTTCCTGTTTTTTTGCTTCTTTATCCTGTGAGTAGTTTTGTTTTGAAGCATGAACATCAGTTGGTGATTGTGAATCGGTAGTTTGTTGCTTGAGTTCCGCAAATTGGCGTTGTTCTTCTTTTTTCTCTAGGTAATAGTCATAGTCACCTAAATATGAAGTCGTTTTCCCATCTGCTAACTCAACCGTTCGAGTGGTTAACCGATTTAAAAAGTAGCGGTCGTGTGAAACAAACAAGAGGGTTCCTGGATAGTCGATCAGTGCCGCTTCAAGGATTTCCTTTGAATCTAAGTCAAGATGGTTGGTCGGCTCATCGAGCAGCAGTACATTTGCTTTTTGCATCATCAGCTTTGCAAGCGCCAGTCGCGCCTTTTCGCCACCACTTAAAGCTTTGACAGGCTTTAATACATCATCTCCACTAAAGAGAAAATTACCTAAAACCGTGCGAATATCTTTTTCAGGGGTCAATCTGTGCTCATCCCATAGTTCATGTAAAACCGTCTTGTTTGAGTGAAGCTCAGCTTGAACCTGATCATAATACCCAATCGTCACGTGAGAGCCAAATCGAATTGTCCCGGTGTCTGGCTCAAGTTTGTTCATAATTGCTTTTAATAATGTAGATTTACCAGCACCGTTTGGTCCGATTAAGGCGACACTTTCTCCACGGTTTAACTCAAGCTGTAAATGATCTAAAATCGTTTGCCCTGAAAAGGATAAACTCAACTCATTCACACGAAGTACTTCATTTCCACTTTGGCGCTCAATGTCAAAGGAGAAAGAGGCTGATTTCTCAGAACCAGCTGGACGATCTAGCCTGTCCATCTTTTCTAACTGTTTTCGACGACTTTGGGCTCGTTTGGTTGTTGAAGCTCGAACAAGGTTAAGAGCGATAAAGTCCTCAAGCTTGGCTACTTCCGTTTGTTGCTTCTCAAATTGCTTTAATTCTTGCTCGTAACGCGCCGCTTTCTCGTCTAAATAGAAGCTGTAGTTCCCTGAATACCTAATCGACTTTTGTCTGGATAGCTCCACCACACCGGTAACAATTTGATCCAGAAAATATCGGTCATGGGAAACTAGCAGAATAGCGCCTTTGTATCCAGTTAGAAACTGTTCTAGCCAGGATAAGGTATCGATATCTAAATGGTTGGTTGGCTCATCGAGAATTAACAAATCTGGTTTTTGTAAAAGGAGCTTGGCCAGTGCAAGTCTTGTGCGCTGTCCGCCACTCAGAGTCGCAATACTTGTTGTGTAATCAAAACTAGAGAAATGAAGTCCTGACAAGATACTTCGAATATCCGCTTCATATTGATATCCGCCTTGATCTTTAAACGTTAGTTGCAGCTCATCGTATTCCTTGATTAATTTGTTGTAGCTTGTCTCATCTGATAATACTGATTGATCCGACATAAGCGCTTCTAGCTCTCTTAAACGCTTCTCCATTTGACGAATGGGTTCAAAAACGGTAAGCATTTCATCCCAAATAGAACGCTCAGATGAAAGTCCACTGTGCTGTTCAAGATAACCAACCCGAACCCCTTTTGGTATCATAATTTGTCCCGTGTCAGGCTGATATTCTCCTGCAATGATTTTAAGGAGCGTGGATTTACCTGCGCCATTTCGACCAACAAGAGCCAGTCTGTCACCTGTTTGTACCTCAAGCTTCACATTCTCTAAAACAGGATCAGCCACAAAGGCTTTTGATACATTTATACATTGTAAAACAATCATAATAAGTCCTTCCCGTGTACAGTTCTTTTTCTCTAGTGTAACGTATAACCAAACATCCTAACAACTTATGAATACTTCTCATGCGAACCCTTACATTCCATGAAAAATAGTGTACAATGGTTGTAGTTCTCTCTTCTAAAAGAGAGGAACAGTCTCGGGAGGAAAGTAATGAAGTCAGAACACGTGAAGATACCACAAGCAACAGCTAAAAGACTTCCGCTTTATTATCGTTTTTTGGAGAACCTACACGCTTCAGGGAAACAGCGAGTGTCATCAACAGAACTGAGCGAAGCGGTTAAAGTGGATTCTGCAACAATCAGACGAGATTTTTCGTATTTTGGTGCTTTAGGAAAGAAGGGATATGGTTATAATGTAAATTATTTGTTATCATTCTTTCGCGAAACATTAGACCAAGATGATCTAACGAAGGTAATGCTGGTGGGAGTCGGGAATTTGGGCACAGCATTTCTACACTATAACTTTTTTAAAAATAATAATACGCAGATTGAGATGGCCTTTGATGTCGATCCAGATAAGATAGGAACGGATGTTGGAGGCGTAGAAATCTACGACCTTAATGATTTTGAGGAAAAGCATACGAAAGAAATTACGGTAGCGATTTTAACGGTACCAGCGACCGTAGCTCAAAAGATTGCGGACAGGCTTGTTGCCTCTGGAGTGAAGGCGATTTTAAACTTCACGCCTGCTAGACTAACCGTTCCAGACTCAGTGAGAGTTCATCACATCGATCTGGCCGTTGAATTACAAGCGCTTGTTTATTTCTTAAAACATTATCCGCTCGATTCACCACAATAAGGAGGATGAAGTAAAGATGCAAATGGGACCATGGAGTATTATTTTAATAGCCATTGTTGCTTTATTGATTTTTGGACCTAAGAAGCTACCGGAGCTTGGAAAAGCATTCGGTTCAAGTTTACGTGAGTTTAAGAACGCAACAAAAGGACTAGCTGATGACGAAGAAGAAAAGAAACGTGAGAAAGACCAAGCTTAATATAAGGATGGATCTCATATGAATCAACAGGACATGTCCATATGGGCCCACCTTGAAGAATTAAGGCGAAGACTCTTTGTCGTACTCGCCTTTTTTATTGTGGCGCTAATTATTGGATTCTTTATCTCATCACCCCTTATCACGTTACTTCAGCAAGCACCTGAAGCACGTGATTTACCTATGAACGCCTTTAAAATGACGGATCCTCTTCGTATCTTCATGACATTTACACTTGCGATCGGATTGGTCTTAATTTTTCCAGTGGTACTCTATCAGCTTTGGGCGTTCGTGAAGCCAGGCTTGCATGAGAGGGAACAAAAGGCTACACTTGCTTATATTCCAATTGCATTTATTTTGTTTCTAGTTGGTGTGGCATTTGCCTATTTTGTTTTGTTTCCATTTATCCTTTCCTTTATGTCTACCATGGCGGATCGATTAAATATAACAGAACAATATGGAATTAATGAATACTTTGCTTTCCTTTTTCAATTAATTCTACCGTTTGGTGCGTTATTCCAATTGCCTGTTGTTGTTATGTTTCTAACAAGAATCGGTTTACTTACACCAGACTTTTTGCGTAAGATCCGTAAATATGCTTACTTTGTCTTATTAGTCATTGCTGGATTTATAACGCCACCAGATTTATTTTCACATTCGATGGTAACCGTTCCATTACTATTACTCTATGAATTTAGTATTTGGCTTTCTAAGCTGACCTATCGTAAGTACAAATTAACTGAAGACGTAGCTGAGAAGAAGCAATCAGATTAAAAATTGAAACGATATGGAGATGTGATTAGACGTGAGTACAGTCAATCAATCGTTATATGAATTTTTGCAAGAACGAACAAAAGAAGTGACTGAGACATGGTTTAAAACGCTTGAAGAAGATGATGTAGATTCAGTCTATTCGGTAAAGGATGCCGATTCCATCTATAAGCTTATGCAGCAAAATGAAGAATACATAAAGAATCTGACTCGTCTTTTTATAGCACCTACTTCTGAAGTCCACAACCAAATTTTAAGTTGGGTTGGTGATATTGGAAGTGATCGAGCGCACTTGCAAACACCTCTGAATCAAATGTTTCGTGAGTTTGTACGAACGAGAGATATCTTTCTTTCATACATTGATACGTTTGTGGAAGAGGCTTCAGTTGAGGTATCGAAAGAACAACACGATGAATGGAAACATCAAATCGTCAAAACACTTGATTTTACGATTCAATATTTTATTAAGAAGATTGATACAAATACAACCGTTCAATTAGAAGCGCAGAAGGAAATGATTAACGAATTAAGTTCTCCTGTTATTCTTCTACAGAACAGTAGTGCGCTTCTTCCACTTGTTGGTGATATTGATACGGCTCGTGCCAAGTCAATTCTTGAAAATACGCTCGCACAATGTGCTGAGAAGGGCGTAGACCATCTGTATCTGGACTTATCTGGAGTAGTGATCATTGATACGATGGTTGCCAATGAAATCTTTCAATTAATCTCTGCCTTATCCATTATCGGAGTGAGAACCACATTATCTGGTATCCGTCCGGAAATTGCACAAACAGCTGTTCAATTAGGACTTTCATTCGACCAAATCAGAATTAAATCTACTTTGGCTCAAGCGTTGGCTGAGAAATAATCTGTATGAGACTGATCATCCTTTGATAGGATGATCAGTCTTTTTTGTTAGTTATCACAACCTAGTGAAGGTTCCACTGGTCCGGTACGAGAGCTCTCCTACAAATAATGTATCTACATTCCTAATTCAACACTAAAAGACTTTGTGAAATTATGAACAAAGTTTGTCATTCTTCTTCAAACCCACACAAACCAAATGAAATCGCTTATACTATGAGTAGAAAGAGAATGTGAAACATTTCACATAATAAAAAACAAGGAGGAATTCATATGTTTAATCGATTTCTAAGAGAAAGTAAGTGGGCTTCTGGAATACTGGTATTCTTACGTTTGTATCTAGGTTGGACTTGGTTAACTTCAGGTCTTGGAAAAGTAACTGGGGAATTTTCTGCAGGAGGATTCTTGCAAGCAGCTGTTGCCAATCCAGTGGTAAAAGGTGAAGAAGTCGTTTATCCATTTTATGTGGGCTTTCTTGAGAATGTCGCATTACCATATGAAGGACTCTTTAGTACCGTAGTTGCTTGGGGAGAAATAGTAGTCGGTCTTGGATTAATTTTAGGTTTCCTGACTACTGCTGCTGCTTTCTTCGGTATCATGATGAACCTGTCATTTTTACTCGCAGGAACTGTTTCTGTAAACCCGATTATGATTGTACTTGGATTCATCATCTTAGTGGCAGGGTTTAATGCAGGTAGATTCGGATTAGACCGGTACATTCTTCCAATCATCAAACGCAAATTGAATAAAAATAATAAGCATATGGATCGTCTAGACACTAGACCAACTGAACAGCCGGCTTAATACAAAAGCCGCCGGAGACATAACTAAATATCAACGAGTAAATGGCGAATAATTCAACATCGAATTATTCGCTATTTACGTTTTCTTAAGTAATATATTGATACGTCTCAGCTATTTTTAATATGAAAAAATAAAAGATGTTTTGAAAAAGTGTGGGAGGGTATATAAAATCATGATAATAAATTTGGAGGAATGGGCGATGAATAAACTTCACGTTTGGATTCCGCTTTTTTTTATGGTCTGTTTGATTGGTTCAATTAGTAGTGAGCCTGTAACCACCAGCCTAGCAACTGATGAGTATACGTCTTCATTTCAAATAAATGAACATTCACAACAACAAAGAGCGGCTTCTACTGAGTCAGTAAGCACACAAACACTTGTATTTAAAGATGAAGCACCAGAGGAGCCACTAAGCGAACGTGAGTCTACCCAAAGACAACATCTGATGAACAATTGGTCAATTGTGATAAATGAACTATCCAAAAAGAAAACGAAGATTGCATACGATGAATTATAACAAAAAAGCCCGTCTCCATTGTGGAAAAGGGCTTTTATGCATGTAATGATTCAGTCTTTCTTTTGCATGTTTTTAATGGTTTTTCGAAGAATTAAGAATCGAATAGCCATATAAAAATCATAGGCGGCTAAAGCAGCTAGCAAGACACCGATAAAAGTCCAACCATTTCGACCGACATTATTAGAAGCGAGGAAGGTAATAAATATTCCAAGTAGAATATAAAAGGTTGCGATGAAGATTGGAGAAATGCCTCTCATATTACCCTCCAATCAAACGCAAGATCATGGACGCGTCAAGATTAGTCATCTGTTCAGCCTGCTCCAAAATCCGTTGTATTTCATCGTAGAATACCACTTGAACAAGAACAACAAATGAGTTTAACGCAATGTGCGCAATAATCGGTACAATAATTCTCTTACTAATTACATACAAGAAAGCGAAGGCATATCCCATTGCAAGGTAAACGAGCAAATGTTCAAAATCCCAGTGAGCGGCTGCGAAGATCAATGAACTGATGGTACTTGCAAAGAAAAAGTTCATTTTCTTATGTAACGAACCGAAAAGAACTTTACGAAACACAATTTCTTCAATAATTGGCCCAAGCACTGCAATAACAATGACCATTAGTGGCACAGCTCTGCTAAGTTGAACAAGTGATTCTGTATTATCCGACCCGGCTTCAATACCAAATACAAAGATCTCAATTAACGCGGCTGCGTATTGAGCGATAAATACAAGAAATACACCGGTAATTGACCAAACAATAGTCATCCCTACACCTGAACGATCCCGATCAAGACTTCCTTGACGCATGTCAGGCAATAGCAATAAGAAAATAATTAACGTACCTATAACGTAGCTTGCAACAGATGAATATCCAATTAACGCGTTAGCTTCTGTAATCCCAAGTGCCTGAAAAAGAAACACGAAAGGAACAGCGCCAAAGAGCATGGCTATGAAGGTTACAAGAATAAACCAATATCTAATGTTCAAAACAATTGCTCCTTTTTTGTGGTTTAATCATTTGTACATTTTATCATAGTCTGTGCAGAAAATCAGAAGGGATGCCTTATGAATATGCCGAATAGAGTAAGAAAGTACAGGGTATAGGAAGTTGTGCAAAGATAGAAGGATTTCGACAAAAAAAAACGAGTAAATGACTTGCAAAAGAGTGCTGGAATGATTATCATAATAAATGTGTTAGCACTCACACCAATCGAGTGCTAATAAAAGACTACTACATAGTACGTAAAGGGAGGGTGTTTTCCTTGTTAAAACCATTAGGTGATCGTATTGTTTTAGAGCAAATCGAAACAGAGGAAACAACAGCAAGCGGGATCGTATTACCAGATTCAGCAAAAGAAAAACCACAAGAAGGTAAGATTGTTGCTGTAGGCGCAGGTCGTGTAACAGATAATGGCGAGCGTGTAGCGCTTGAGCTTAAAGAAGGCGATTCTGTAATCTTCTCAAAATATGCAGGTACAGAAGTGAAATATGAAGGAAAAGACTATTTAATTTTACGCGAGAGCGACATTCTTGCTGTAATTGGCTAATAAAGAGTACATTTTTACGATTTTATTTTAGGAGGCTGACAAAATGGCTAAAGATATCAAGTTTAGTGAAGATGCTCGTCGTTCCATGCTACGCGGAGTAGACGCACTTGCAAACGCTGTTAAAGTAACGCTTGGACCAAAAGGACGTAACGTGGTTCTTGAAAAGAAATTCGGTTCTCCACTTATCACAAATGATGGTGTAACGATTGCGAAAGAAATTGAGCTTGAAGATGCATTTGAAAACATGGGTGCGAAGCTTGTTGCTGAAGTAGCTAGCAAAACCAACGATATCGCTGGTGATGGTACAACAACTGCAACAGTTCTTGCTCAAGCAATGATCCGTGAAGGACTTAAAAACGTAACATCTGGTGCAAACCCGATGGTCATTCGTAAAGGAATTGAAAAAGCAACGGCTGCAGCAGTTCAAGAGCTTCAGAAGATTGCTAAGCCAATTGAAGGAAAAGAATCCATTGCACAGGTTGCAGCGATCTCTTCTGGTGATAACGAAGTAGGCCAAATCATTGCTGAAGCAATGGAGCGTGTTGGTAACGATGGCGTAATTACAATTGAAGAGTCAAAAGGATTCTCTACAGAGCTTGAAGTTGTAGAAGGTATGCAATTCGACCGCGGATACTCTTCACCTTACATGGTAACGGACTCTGATAAAATGGAAGCTGTTCTTGAAAATCCGTACATTCTTATCACAGATAAGAAAATCGGTAACATTCAAGAAGTACTCCCTGTTCTTGAGCAAGTGGTACAACAAAGCCGTCCAATTTTAATCATTGCTGAGGATGTTGAAGGGGAAGCACTAGCAACTCTAGTTGTGAACAAGCTTCGCGGAACATTTAATGCAGTAGCTGTTAAAGCTCCAGGATTCGGAGATCGTCGTAAAGCAATGCTTGAAGATATCTCAATCCTAACGGGCGGAGAAGTAATTACTGAAGATCTAGGTCTTGACCTTAAATCAGCTAACATTTCTCAGCTTGGTCGCGCAAGCAAGGTTGTTGTCACAAAAGAAAACACAACAATCGTTGAGGGTGCTGGTCAAGCAGACCAAATTGCTGGTCGCGTAAACCAAATCAAAGCTCAGCTTGAAGAAACAACATCTGACTTTGACAAAGAAAAGTTACAAGAGCGTCTTGCTAAGCTTGCAGGCGGAGTAGCGGTTCTTAAAGTTGGTGCTGCAACTGAAACTGAAATGAAAGAGCGTAAGCTTCGTATTGAAGATGCTCTAAACTCTACTCGTGCAGCAGTTGAAGAAGGGATCGTAGCAGGTGGTGGTACAGCACTTGTAAACGTACTGACAGCTGTTAAAGCAGTGGATGCAGAGGGCGACGAAGCAACGGGTGTGAACATTGTGATCCGTGCGCTAGAAGAGCCAGTTCGTCAAATTGCTCACAACGCTGGTCTTGAAGGATCTGTCATCGTTGAGCGCCTTAAAGGCGAAGCAGTTGGAATTGGTTTCAACGCAGCAACTGGTGAATATGTAAACATGGTTGACTCTGGTATCCTTGATCCAGTTAAAGTAACTCGCTCTGCACTTCAAAACGCATCAAGCGTATCTGCAATGCTTCTAACTACAGAAGCTGTAATCGCTGATAAGCCAGAAGAAAACGCTGGCGGCGGAATGCCTGATATGGGCGGCGGAATGGGCGGAATGGGAATGCCTGGAATGATGTAACAAAAATGTTAATACAACGGAGATTATACTCTGTTGATTAGCTAAATAATTAAGAAGCCTCCGTTATGCATTAGGTAACGGAGGCTTCTTTTGATCTGAATAACAAATAAAGCGAATAGGCAGCCACCTATTCGCTTTTTCTTATTGGACCTCTTCTACAGACCAAGAATAGCCTGGTTTAGAGTAATTATTTAAATTTTTTGTTAGTCGTTCTGCCTCGACGAATTCCGTAAAGGATTTGTCCAAATGGCTGCTCGGTGCCTTTAAGGTTTTCGTTTCACCGTCAAATGTACGTATAATTCGATACAAACGGATCAACTCCCTCATACAGCTTTAAATAGCTGTAACCCAATTGTCTCATACATAAACGTTGATAGATAGGGTGCATCTTGACTGATATTGTCTAAAATCCAATAAAAAGAAGAACGAGAATGAATGAAAGGGACGAATGAAGAATTTAAATCTTCACATGTACATGTTTAGTCATATTCCGCACAAACATCATCGTTCCTGCAACTAGCAATGCAATAATAGGTAGGGAAACGAATGGAGTGAGATCTACTACTGGTAAGAAATTCAAAACCGTTGATTCATTTTCACCTAGAAGATAATCATGAAAGGCAACAACAACAATGGCAACCCCTATAAATGCAGCCCCAATGATCCAATGATATCTATGGAATGCAGCCATAATCAACCAGCCAAGAAAATAATACAAAAGGAACCGTAGAAAAAGGGAGAAGAATAGCGTCAACGTAATGGGAATTGATCCACCTGTTTCTAATCCAAGCTGTGGAAACAACATGTTCTCGAATAGGAACGTTGTAAACAAGGAAACAGCTGCTAACAAAAAGCTATACAGGATGGCCGAAGCAGCCACTCCTACGAAATAATCCTTTCTTGTAATCCCATTTGATACACCATATGAGAGTAGACCCATATTCATAATGCCAAGAATCAACATATAAAACTGTGTGGCTTGACTGCTTGTGTCATAAAATGACCAGATGGTTGTTGCAGCAAAAATAATGGCAAGGAAATGGACTACGATTAGGGTAACGAAGAAACCAATTGTCCATTGGGTATAGAATGAATTGAATTTCCTACAGATCAGCTTTGCCTTCGCAGTCATTCTGATTCAGCTCCTTCTTCTGTTAAATGAATAAATAGATCTTGCAATGAGACAGGACCAAGCTCTAAACCAGCTTCAGAAGCTGCTTTTCGTTTATCGGCTGTAATTGGTCCATATACCATAGTTGATTTTGTATGACCAAGGGATTGTTCCTTTAAAATGGTTTGACCTTGTGTCCATATATCCACTCGCTCAGCTGTTCCAGTCACAGAAAGACCTTCTGTTAAGAGCTCCTCTGTGTTTTTGTGTAGAAGTAAAGCCCCCTCTTTAATGATTAATACCTCTTCAAACAATGTGTCCATTTCAGAGATTAAGTGTGTAGAGAGAATCATCATTCGTGGATGCTCCATGTAATCTTTTAAAACCTCCTCATAAAAGATTTCCCTGGCAGGTGCGTCCATTCCGAGGTAGGCCTCATCAAAAATGGTGATCGGACAACGACTGGCAAGACCTAATGTCACAGTTAGGGCTGATTTCATGCCACGAGACAGGTTATAGATCTTTTGGTTCATGGGAATCTTAAATCGTTTAATTAAGTGATTTGCGTAGTCTTCGTCAAAGTTTGGTCGAAAGTCTTTACGATCTTTAAGCCATTTTTCAGCTTTGTCATACTCGTACTCGAAGGACTCCTCTTTGATAAACGAAATCTGTTCCATAGCGATGGCGTTATCAAATACATCCTGATTATCTAACTGAAGCGTTCCTGCTGATGATTCTCGATACGAAGCAAGTAGTGAAAGTAAGGAGGTTTTTCCTGCAGAATTTCGTCCAAGCAAGCCAATGATTTTATTGCCACTAAGTTCAAACGATAATTCCTTGAGAATAGATTTTGAACCAATAGTAAGAGACAGCTGGTTTGCTTTTATAGTAGGTTCAATCATGATCGTTCCTCCTTTTTAAGTCATCCATCATCGATTTGATTTCCTGCTCAGAAATGCCAAGTCGGTTCGCTTCCTGTAGCATGCTCCACACATACTCTTCTTGGAATGTACGTTTTCTCAAATTTCGTAACTTTTCACGTGCCCCTTCTGCTACAAACATACCGACCCCTCTTTTCTTAAATAAGATTCCACTGTCCACTAATTCATTTACGCCTTTAAGAACGGTTTGAGGATTTATTTTGTAATACGCTACAAGCTGGTTGGTTGACGGTGCTTTTTCTCCTTCTGGAAGAATGCCTTCAACAATATCTTCTTCGATCATTTCTTTAATCTGCTGAAAGATCGGGCGATTCTCATCTAATTTCGAGCGCACAATATAAGCACCTCCTGTTATACACTATGATGGTTAGTTGGTTATGTGTATAACCATATATCATCATTTGTTGGCTGTCAATATCTTGTATTAGTTAAATGTCTGAATACAAAACAAATAAACGAGTAGGCAGCACCTATTCGTTTATTCAAATGATCTATCTCCTATTAAATGTTTATAGCACTCGAGCTAGTTCACAAAAAACCTAAATTATTTTTTGAAGTAAATTTTAAATCTTATATGAAAAATTTACTGGTTTACCTATGAACTTTTTTAATATAGAAAAGTACCTATTTCAGCCCTGATCAAATTGCATTTCCCAACACGTTAAAAAGTTGTATTAATAAGTTTTTACTTAATATTAATTAATAGTTCCCTCCAAAAATGAAAAGAATTTTTAATAATCAGATCATATTATTTCCCAAGTTTTAGTTGTTTTATCACGGGTACATAATCCCTGTAACACAAAATCATAATTAGGAGGAGATTAAAATGAAAAAGACCAGATCATTGACTTTAAGCAGTGTGGCGGGAGCAGCGATTCTAGGGATTACATTTGCGATCCCTAACTATGGTGGCACTGCTCATGCAAGTCAGGATGTACCACAGATTTCAGAGGAAGCAGAAGGACAAGCATTAAGTCAGGAAGTTGGAGCACAAGCAACAAATATTGATGTCTCTATTGATCCTGTTGAAATTGGAAACAGTATTCGAGATGCTATTGTATCATCGAACAACCGTGAGGGATTTGTGAAAGCAGCGAGAGAAACAATGAGGTTTCAGTCAGATTATCAATTGAATGTTATGGTTCTTAATATGAGCCTTGACTATGAGTCTAGTCTGAGTGGTGTTCATTACTTTGATACCTTTACCTATGATGGTGTCATTTATGGAATCTGGGCATTTGAAGAAGGTACCTTTAATAACAAAGGCGATGGCGGTTATATCAACTGGGCATTCTCGGGCTGGTTTGAGCGAAATGATGGAGAAGTTGAATTTAGAATGCCATAAGTAGTGTTGGGACAATTAGGTGGTCTGATAGTTAAAAGCATAAAGCGGTCGGAGCCTAAGTAGCTTCTGAAATATAAAAAGATCTCGTTCACTTGAAAAAGTGATCGAGATCTTTTTTCTGATTCATGAAAGCGACTGGGACAAAACCACTTAATTAATTTATGGAAACCTTATTCAAAAAATGAAATCAAAATAGAAATCGACTATAGAAAATAGAAAAAAACAGGCTGCACCAATAAAGGATAGAACATAATCACTTTTTGCTTTAGATTGATTTTTGAACAGAACTCCATTAAAGAGTAACGCTATAGCTCCAATTAAAAAAACAAAGCCTGATGATAGACTAGAAAAAAGAGAGATAATTATGAGAACAACAAACAATGCTAATGTGACATCTCTTAGAATGCGAATTCGATCAACTCCTATTTCTTTAAAATAGGTACTTCTTCAAAGGTAGTCCTGAATACTGGAGGAAATTTTCACTGAAGTTCACTTACTATCCAAGTACCTATGGTTCACTTTTGATTTCTGGATATTCAGTTTATCAGCGTGCTTCATGACTTCTGGGAGATAAAATAGATTTCCTCCAGAGTTTTTTCCAGTTTGAATAAAGGGTGTGATAATTCCCTCATTTAAACGTTTGTAGAATGTTTGATTTGATATTCCTAAGTACTTTGCAGTTTGGGCTGAGCTAAGTAAGTTTTCTTTTAGATGTTCTTCAATTTGTTCGCTTTTTTCTTTGTTTGTCGTGTCTCGAGATTGTGCAATTTTTAAAATGTCATCCATAATCGCGCCCTCCTTTTAAAAGGTTTTTTTCCTTTTTATACCTCTGCAAGACATTTCTAAACATACTAACCCTGAACCAAAGCAGTGCATACAATCATCTCAATCGTTTAACTTTCTACCTATCTAGGTACTAATAAGTGTAAAGTCATTTGATTAAAAATGATTGAGAGGAGCTTCTTTATATGAACAAACGATTGCTTAAAACCCTAATCGGAATTCTAATTGGTGCCATATTGATCTTGCTAGTTAATCTTGTGTTTAGTTTGGGGCTTGATCCCTACATGATAGGAATTGTGACTACAACGATCTTGTTACTTCATATCTTTGCAAGACCCTGGATTGAAAAAAGGGAGAATGAGTCTGAAATAAAATCAACCAAAAATGTTATTATTAGAGTGGTTCTATTTATACTTATCATCATCATTATGGCAACGATTACTTTTGTGGGTGAAACGTTGAATCTAGGTTCATCGAAGAGATAGATTTTAATTATCTCTATATAACATGTGATAAAGGAGTATGTTCCAATGAGTCAAGAAAGATTAATGAAAGAATCTACGAGACCTCAAACACGTCTTTCTCTCACAACGGATTTGAAACATTTAGGTTTACGTGAGGGAATGACTGTAATTGTGCATTCTTCCATGAAATCGTTAGGGTGGGTATGCGGTGGTGCGGTGGCTGTTATTCAAGCATTACAGGAGGTTATTACGCATAAAGGCACACTTATAATGCCCGCTCATAGTGCCGATGTGTCAGATCCAAGAGAATGGGGGAACCCAGCCATCCCTAAAGAATGGATTCAGGAAGTGATGAATGAAATGCCTCCCTTTGATCCGTTGATCACACCAACGTTTGGTATGGGCGTGATTTCGGAATTATTTCGTACATATCCTAACGTCAAGCGTAGTCATCATCCTGTGCATTCTTTTTCAGTGTGGGGGAAAAACAGTGAAGAAGTTGCAAACAATCATTCTTTAGATCATGGTCTGGGCGAGAGTTCGCCATTAGGTTATTTGTATCAAAACAATGGGTATGTTTTGATGCTAGGGACTGGATATGAGACCAACACCTCTATGCATCTTGGTGAGCATATGGGAGGAACGGTCAAACAGGTAAAGAAGATGAGTCCAATGTTAGAGAATCATCAAAGGGTTTGGAAAGAATACGTTGAACTGGATTATGACGAGGAAACCTTTTCTTCAATCGGTGAGAGGTTTGAAAGCGAGTACCGCATCTTGCAAGGAGAAGTTGGAAATTCTCAAGCGAAGTTTATTTATCAACCTGATTTAGTAGACTTTACAGGAAAACACTTGAAAGAAACCACAAACCATAGTAAACTCACGTAAGCGAATGAATCAAACAAACACATAGCAACCTGTATAACCTCTAGAATACGGCTGGAGGGTCTCTACCAGGAACCTTAAAATCCTGATTACAGAAATGGTCTTGCCCCATTTTTGTAATCAGGATTTTTTTATATTGTTTGAAATTGAAAGGAATGATGAATTAGATGAACGCAAAGGTATATATACTGGCTGTATCTGTTATAGCAGTTGGATTGGTTGAGCTGATTGTTGGAGGAATTTTACCGGTGATTGCAGATGACATGAATGTTTCGTTAAGTGCTGCGGGTCAGCTCATTACAGTGTTCGCGCTTGTTTTTGCAATAGCGGGTCCAATTTTATTAGTGACAACAAGTAAGATTGAGAGAAAGTCACTCTATCTGACAACGCTTCTTATTTTCTTTGTTGGAAACATCTTAACGTATTTCAGTACTTCGTTTTCGTTTATGATGGTTGCCAGAGTGTTAACGGCAGCAAGCACGGCTCTTATTGTTGTTTTATCCTTAACGATGGCTGTGAAAGTCGTGGATTCGAAAGATAAAGCAAAGGCACTGGGACTTATCTATATGGGAATTAGCTCTTCTTTGGTTTTGGGTGTACCAATTGGTATTTTAGTGTCTGACCTGTGGGGATGGAGAGTGATCTTTTTAGGTATAGCCTTGTTATCTCTAGGCTCTATGGCTCTTATTTACTTCTTCATGGATAAGTTGGAAGGAGAGACGCAGATTCCATTATTAAAACAAATAAAAGCCTTGGGTCAATCTAAAATGATTGGTGCCCATCTTGCTACGATGTTTATGTTAGCCGGGCACTATACTATTTATGCATACTTCACCCCCTTTCTAGAGACAAATATGCAATTGAATTCTACATGGATTAGTGTATTTTATTTTATTTTTGGAATGGCCGCGATTAGTGGAGGAGCGTTTGGAGGTATGCTTTCCGACCGTATCGGATCTAGACCAAGTATTTTAATTGTAATTGGCGCTTTTGCTGTTTCATTGTTTCTCCTGCCATTTGCTGCTTCATCCATGTGGTTCTTTATTCCTGTTATGATTGTTTGGGGAGCGCTGAGCTGGAGTTTAGCGCCTGCGCAACAAAGTTATCTAATTGAAAGTGATCCAGTAACATCAGATATTCAACAAAGCTTTAATAACTCTGCGCTACAAATCGGAATCTCTATCGGTTCTGCCATCGGTGGGTTTGCCTTAACTCAAACTGGATCGGTTAGTTCAAATGCGTGGTTTGGGGGAGTATTAGTGATTCTTGCTTTTCTTTGTGCGATCTACTCTTTCTCAAGATCGACCTCAGCAAGGAACGAATCAGTAGCTGCGTAAGGAACAGTCTCGACAATGACATTTGTCGGGGCTGTTTTATTTTTACCCTTTACCAAGCGATGTGATAAGATTTATGTGAGGTGGAAAATGTGGAACAATTAACGTATACCCTATTAGCATACATAAATAATTCATTGGAAAAAGATATAAATGATTCAATTGCAAGAAGCTTTCTTCAACATATCCACAATATCGAAACATTCTCTTTAGATTCCGTTGCGGAAATTTGTAATGTTGCGCCTTCGACCATTAATCGTTTCTGCAAACGAATTGGGTTTAGGAATTTTTCTAGTTTGCGAAAAAGCGTCATTTTAGCAAAAAAGACAGATCCGACCGCTGGAACCTCGCAACATGTACTAGATGCTCACACGTTTAAAAACCAATTTCAAGAAAATATTGATATGATTGATCAAATTCAATTGGAACAAATCAATCGACTAGTGAAACGTTTAAAGAATTCACAAAGAATTGTTATTTTAAGCTTTGAGCGATATCAAATCCAAACCGTTGAGTTACAGAAAAAGCTTCTCTTACTTGGCAAGTTTTGTGAGTGTTCCACGAATTTATTTAAACAAATGAAAACATTAGATGACCTAACAGAAGATGATCTCATCATTATGATTTCAATCCAGGGGCACTTGTTAAATGAAGAGTTGCCACTCATCAAAAAACTTCGTGAATCTAATGGACATAAATGGTTAATTACGTTCTCAGATCGTTTGGGTGAATTGGCTGAGTTTGATGATGTTATTCAATGTGGATTGCTTAAAAATCATGCAGTCAGCAGTCATACATTACTGCGATTGTTCGATATGTTAGAGCAGTGGATGCGAGAGCGTCCTTAGGATAAATCATTTGGAATAAACAAGTATTAACAAGCGAGTATAGCCAAGCGTTGCTTTCCATAACCTAACTTAATGAATAGACTCCTCGGAAAGGTTAGGAGGGTTTGGATGAGAAAGCTGATATGTTTGATGATTGGTATAACTACACTAATGGTGATGCACCCTTCTTCAGTTTCCACAGCCGAAATGAAGGATCGTTATGATTATGAGCAAACTGGGAAGGCGATTTGGGATATTCCTACTTCAAGACCGTTGATTGCTCTTACATTTGATGATGGTCCACACCCGGTGTATACAGAGAAAATCATGGAAATTCTTGACCGCTATGATGCCAAAGCAACGTTTTTTGTGACTGGAGAGCAAGTTCGGAAGCTACCAGAAGTCGTTAGAAAGGCCGCTGAACACGGACATGAAATTGGGAATCATACATACCACCATGTTCCGCTATCGGGTATCTCAAAATCAGACTTGCGATCAGAAATAAAACAAACGGAAAAATTAATCGTTGAGACGACTGGGGTTCATCCTCGTTTATTTCGTCCGGTTGCAGGCTACTATGATGATGTCATTATTGAAACGGCTGCAGAAGAACAGTACCAGGTGATTATGTGGTCATGGCATCAGGATTCAAGAGATTGGGCGAATCCGGGTGTAGGGAAAATTATTCGAAATGTTCTGCCAAATGTTCACCCAGGTGATATTATTCTATTTCATGATGCTGGCGGGAAGCGGGTCCAAACTGTTCAAGCACTCGAAGTCATTATTCCCGCATTAATTGAAGATGGGTATGAACTTGTGACGGTTTCCGACTTAATTAAGCTGACAAATCATTGGACATTGTTTGAACACTTATAAAAGTATTGTGGTTTGGTGCAGGATTTTATAAGATTAAGTCGAATGAACTCATAGAGAAATCGGAGGGGAAAAGACCTATGGCACACCAGTTATTCGATTATTTAGATAAAGAACAGATTAGACTTAAGTCAAAAAAGTCACCTGTTGAAGAGAGAGAATACCGTTTTTATCAGGTAGTTACTGAGCTTTTTGAACGAATTGATAACGCTTTAAAACCAGCTATTGAAAAGAACCAGCTTGAGGTTAGTGATGTGTCTGTTGGACCGAATCGGTTTAATGTTATCGGAAAACAGATTAAAGTATACGGCAAAAAGCCTGTTATCCTTCTCCCAGATGTTACAGGGAGTCAACGTGGTGAGTATAAGATCTCTATTCAAAACGGAGCCACTGTGCTGCAAAGTACATATTTCTTCTATGATGAAGGGAAATGGAAATCAACTCGTCATGAATTTGGTGGGGTACAAAAGGCTGAATTAAATGAGGAAACGTTGTTAGATTTACTTTTGATATTTATTCGCTAATTCACAAGCAGCCGAACGTATTGTTCAGGCTGCTTTTTTTTTGAGACGAGACCAGTTGAACAAGACACGCCCTATTCGCATATTTATGAAGATACATTTTGAGCGAATAGGATGGGTGATGATGGGAACATCTTCAGGAAAAGACTATATTAAACGAATTGATGCTCTCCAAAATGTGATTTGGCTAAATGGAGAGAAAATTAAAGGGAACGTTTCAGAACATGCCGCTTTTAGTGGAATTATTCAAAGCAAAGCCGCTCTATATGATGAGGTACAACAGCAGCCTGATTTATTAATGGATCATACAAAACAATGTAATTTTGCCTATGAAATCCCTAGAACAAAAGAAGAATTAAAGAAACGTGGAAAAGCGATTCGTCAATGGGCTACTCAAACAGCTGGTATGCTTGGGAGATCACCGGATTATGTTAGTTCTGCCATCATGGCGATGGCAGCGTCCTCCACTTTTTTTGGAACGTATCAACAAAACATGGACCGTATCTTTGAAGAAGCGCGGGAGAAGGATTACACATTTACGCATACCTTTATCAATCCTCAGATTAGCCGAAAATTTTACTGGCCGGATGGGGATGATGAGACGATTATTGCTGCAAAAGTGATAGACGAAACAGAAGAGGGGATCGTCATTCAAGGAGCAAGAATGTTAGCTACTCAAGGCGGTTTAACCGATCAGCTACTTGTGCTACCAGCGGGAAGCTTCACGGATTCTTCGTATTTGTTTGGGTTTTGTATTGCGTCAAATACACCGGGACTCTCGTTTGTATGTAGACCTTCCTATGCAGAAGGCACAACGAATTTTAACGATCCACTTGCCTCGCGGTTTGATGAGGGAGATGCCATGGTCATGTTTGATCATGTGTTAGTGCCATGGGATCGTGTTTTTCTCTATGGGGACCCAGATGCAGCAAATGTGATTAAAACAGAAACAGGTGTGGAAGCATTTCTGTTATATCAATCAGCGAACAGGCAAATTGCTAAAACAGAATGGATGCTTGGAATCGCTCAATTGATGGCTGAGAGTCTAGTCGTTACAGAATATCAGCATATTCAAGAGAAAATTAGCGAACTCGCCATGGCTCATGAGATCATGAAAGGATTTGTTCTCACTGCCGAGGAGGAAGGAGAAGTGAATGCCAGAGGCTTATTCGTTCCCAACGGATTGAAGCTTAAGATGGCCTTCCACTATTATCAAAAAGCATATCCAAGACTCACGGATATTCTTACACTTATCGGTGCTAGTGGGTTAATTGCAATCCCTTCAGAAAAGGATTTTCAATCGGCTATCGAACCAGCCCTTTCTATGACGTTACGAGGGGAAAAGATAACAGCCGTAGATAAGGTGAAGCTTTTTAGACTGGCATGGGATTTAACCATGAGTGCATTCGGCTCGAGACAGACGTTGTATGAGCAAATGTTTTTTGGTGACCCCATCCGTACGCCTGTTTCTTTATATGCCTCGTACGATAAAGAGGTAGCAAAAGAAAAAGTCTCATCATTTTTAAACATTCAATTTGAAGAAGAGTAGTGAAGAAACGCCTCAATCTTTTGGGGCGTTTCATTTTATTTGTTATCATAATATGAATGTTCTGTCATTAAAGGAGAGATGTCAATTGTTAAAAGAAGCTTATCATATTGCGGTACCAACAGCTTTTAAGAATGATGAGGAGTTAGATATTGAAAGTACGCTTAATCATATAACCAGGCTTGCAGATCAAGGTGTACGTTCGGTTCTTGTTTGTGGCTCAACAGGCGAACAACATAGTCTAACACTTGAAGAGAAGCTACTTTTAGTTGAAGCGCTTGATGCATTCCCTCTTACGTATGAAATGGAGGTTTTATTTGGCGTATCGTCCGTCAGACAAAGAGACGCGGTACGTTTAGCTGAGGCAATTAAGAAAACCTCTATCTCTGGAATTATGCTTGGTTTTCCTCCTTATATTAGACCGAGTCAGGAGGAGGTTGTGGTCTATGTGGGAGAAGTCGTAAAAGCAGTACAAAAACCCACCATTCTATATAATCATCCACTGAGAACAGGATTTGACCTTGGGGTAGATACTATGATTACACTCTTTAATACAACCGAGAGTATTTTGGGATTAAAAGAAGCAGGAACTAAAACGAAGCATGAATTAGCGAGTATCAAAAGCAATTGTCAGGGTATAAAGATGTATGCTGGGGGCGAGATTGATCTTCAATTTAAACTTGAACAAGGCTTTAACCGTCTTTCTTCCATTGCAGGAAATGTGGCCCCAACAGACATTTATAAGTGGTTTATTCGATTACTAAATAATGAAACTGATGAAGAGAAAGATCATGAGGTGCAACAAATAGTCCAGTCTTTTTACGAGCAGGGATCACCGATTGTCTCGATTAAAACCTATCTACATAAGCAAGGTCTTGGAGCAGGAGTCTGCAGGAGCCCTCTAGGCCAGTCCAAGTAGACAAGCTCATCACCATTTTCCTCTAGCTCTGTACGTATGTTTCAAGCGATTAGTCATACATATAAAGTATTTCAAACATTAGGAGGATGAGATGAGTCAGGCAGAGCATACCATTCAAGTTCAAGGAGAGGCTATTCTACCCGTTCGGCCGGATCAGCTTTCCATCACACTCGGAGTAAAGACGGAAAACCAATCTGTTCAGCAAGCTCAAACAGAAAATGCGGATGCGATTCAAGCGATTATCCATTCACTCATGTCTTTGGGGATAGCAGGAGATCAAATTCAATCGGTGGTTTACCAGGTAGATCCTCAATATGACTATGTTGATGGGATACAGGTGTTTAGAGCCTATCTAGTAACGCATCTTCTCGAGATCACCGTCACCGACCTTACCTTAGCCGGGGCCATCATTGATCAAGCTGTTACAAATGGAGCAAACAGCGTATCTGGTACTCAATTCACACTTGGCAACACCGCTCAGGCGACACGTCAAGCATTGGACCAAGCGATGAACGATGCGTATCAAAAAGCACAAACGATCAGCCGTACCCTTTCTGTACCGCTTGACCCTATGCCGGTTTGGGTGAGGGAGGTTCCTGTAAATGAGGCAGGTATCGTTCGTCCGCTTGCATTATTTGATGCAGCCTCACAGACCCCCGTTCAACCAGGTTTAATTGATGTTAAGGCTGTAGTCGAAGTACTGTTTAAATATGGTTAAATTGATCCACTACGAATAAAAAGAGCAGGCGTGCTATACTAACAAAGGAGTGATTATAGACAGATAGGATGGAGAAGCTACATGATTAAATTAATTGCCATTGATATTGATGGGACGCTACTGAATGATAAGCACGAAGTAACAGAAGAAGTACAACAAGCCTTGCACGCAGCGAAACATAAAGGAGTTAAGGTCGTGTTGTGTACAGGTAGACCAATCGGTGGCGTGAAGCAATATCTAGATGCGCTAAACTTAACGGAAGATGGAGACTTTGTTATTGCTTATAACGGCGCCTTAGTTCAAAACGCACATACAAATGAAGTGGTGTCTGAGCTTACACTTGAATATAAAGACTTACAGTCCATTTACAACATAAGTAAAGAGCTAAACTCACCAATGCATTATTTTGATTCGGCAAACCTGTATTCGCCCAATCGCCAAATCAGCGAATATACTGTGCTAGAGTCTTACCTGACTACCGTCCCACTAAGCTACATGCCTGTTGAAGAGGCACCAGAGGATATCATTATCCCTAAAATGATGTTCATTGATAAGCCTGAACGATTAGATCAAACGATTGAGCGTATTCCGGCAGAAATGAAAGAAAACTACATGCTAGTAAAAAGCTCGCCGTTTTTCTTGGAAATCTTAAATCCGAACGTAAGCAAAGGAAATGCTGTGAAGCTACTTGCTGAGACATTAGGAATTAAACAAGAAGAAGTTATGGCCATTGGAGACAATGGAAATGATGTGACTATGGTCCAATTCGCAGGATGTGGAGTTGCTATGGGGAATGCGATTCCGGAGTTAAAAGAAGTTGCTAACCATATCACAGCCACAAACAACGAAAATGGTGTAGCCAAGGCCATTAACGAATTTGTGCTTCAGTAACTCGATAAAATAAAGAGACAAATGATTCATCACTCGAATCATTTGTTTTTCTTATGTTTATGCAACTAGCAGAAGTCGTTAAGTAGCCAAGTTGCACTCTTACTATGAAGTAAAAGGAGAGATACTGTGAAAGGGGTAGAAGTCATTCGAGCCATTCAAACCACACTTAAACTGTTAGCGATCTTTGTGTTGGGATATCTTCTCTTTTCATTAGAGGCTCCTGATCGCGGAGGAGCAGGGATGTGGTTCTTGCTTGTTGTGATCTGTCTTAGTATTTATTTCTTATCACAGATTACTAGAAAAATTCGAAACCAAAACAGGGGTGGATAAGGTTGATTCATCATATTGAACTGTATGTATCCAACTTAAAAGAATCAAAAGCATTTTGGAGTTGGCTTTTAGAAGATTTAGGTTATACGTTATATCAGGAATGGGACGAGGGTTTCAGTTTCAAGCAAGATCACTGCTATATTGTCTTTGTTCAAGTGGAGCAACGTTTTTTGGAGGAAGGATACCATCGTAAACGAATTGGTTTAAATCACCTTGCGTTTTTCGGTCGCTCCCGTCTACATATTGATGAATTAACAACCATGCTACAAGAGCGGGGCACACGTATGTTATATCAAAATACTCACCCTTATGCTGGAGGAGATAAGCATTATGCCGTTTATTTTGAAGATCCAAATCGAATAAAGGTTGAAGTTGTCGCTCCTTGACAGGTTTTAATTTCTTCTGAACGGGTACTTAACGTTTATCTATTAATTTAACGTATCCGGAAAATACTAGTCATAATCTAGTAAAACACTGCATAAACTATAGTGTTGAAGAATAAAAGGAGTGAGTAATGTGAGATCATTATTTGTGCATGTCTTTCATCCTCTGTTTGTGAAGCTATTTGAAAAAGAGATTGAGCAACATGAAATGATTTTACATGATGACCTTGGCTGAGGAGCTAAGGTTTTTTTGTTTGTAAAAAATAGTTTCGGGAAAAGATCTTTAACAATAAAGGGGGCGAATCAATTGAGCCAGAAAAGTGTAACAGCATACGATCATGTCATTGAGCAAATAGAGGAAGCAACAAAGCGTATGGATATTGATCCCATCGTTGAAGATTTTCTCAAGACTCCAAAACGAGTGGTTCACGTTTCATTTCCTGTTGAACGTGATGATGGCTCAACGACTTTGTTTCAAGCGTACCGATCTCAGCATTCTGACGCACTAGGTCCGTATAAAGGAGGACTACGATTTCACCCAGAGGTCGATCTTGAGGAAACAAAAGCACTATCGATGTGGATGAGTTTTAAGTGTGCATTGGTAGAGATCCCACAAGGGGGAGGAAAAGGCGGTGTGGTTTGCGACCCAAGCGAATTAAGTGATCGCGAGATTCGTCGAGTCAGCCGAGCGTTCATGGAAGCAATGGGCGATCTAGTTGGTCCAACTCAGGATGTTATGGCTCCTGACGTCAATACGAATCCAACAATTATGGGCTATATGATGGATACATATTCAAAACGTCAGTCTGGTTTTATACCGGGTATTATAACAGGGAAACCGCTGATTCTCGGTGGATCTGAAGGCAGAAGTCAGGCTACTGCACAAGGATCCGTTTATCTCATTGAACGCATGTTACAGGATTTAAAAATGGAGGCAAGCTCGACAACAGTTGCAATTCAAGGGTTTGGCAATGGCGGTCAGATTGCAGCCAGGCTTTTATATGATCTTGGATTTAACGTGGTTGCAGTTAGCGATTCCAAAACCGCATTATTCGATAAAGATGGATTAGATATTCCTAAAGCACAACAAGCGAAGGAGAGTGGTGATCTCTCTTCATATGGCGATGGGGACTGTATGGATAAACCGGATGACTTACTTTACGTTGAAGCGGATATTTTAGTTCCAGCAGCTCTTGATGGCGTAATCCACGAAAACAATGTGAAGCAGATAAAGTCTCATATGATTGTTGAACTTGCAAACGGTCCTACGACTCCTGCTGCAGAAAAAGTGCTGGTAGAGCAAGGTGTGCATATTATTCCAGATATTTTAGCAAACAGTGGAGGCGTAATTGTTTCTTATTTAGAAACCGTCCAAAATCAAATGAATTATTATTGGGAGGAGGAAGAGATCCTCAAGCAATTAAAAGATCGAATGGTTACTAGCTACGAAAAAGTAGTGCATCGCGCTGAAACATATGAGACAAGCTATCGTACAGCAGCTATGATTTTGGCAATCGAACGTTTGCAGGAAGCAATGATCGCAAGAGGTTGGGTATAATGTTTGTTTTTTGGTTAGACTGGGTATTTTGATAAGAGTACTTACTTTTTATAACTGAAAGGAATGACTAAATAAAATGAAGGTTTTAGTAGTAGGAGCAAACGGACAGATTGGGAAGCAAGTAGTAGAGAAGATTCAGAAGGAAGGTAAGCACACAGCCAAAGCGGCAGTTCGTAAAGAGGAGCAATTATCTCAATTTCAAGATCTAGGAGCAGAAACAGCCCTAATTGATTTAGAAGGTAGTATTGATCATATCGCTGAGGCTGCAAAAGGAACAGATGCTGTGATTTTCGCTGCCGGTTCAGGTGGACATACAGGTGCAGACAAAACAATCTTAATTGACTTAGATGGCGCAATAAAAACAGTGGAGGCGGCTAAACAAGCAGGTGTGAAGCGTTTCTTAATGGTTAGTGCAATTGGCGTTCACAGACGTGAGAATTGGAGCAGCGAGATCCAGCACTATAGCGCTGCCAAGCACTATGCAGATGTATGGCTTGAGAATAGTGGACTTGACTACACAATCGTACGTCCTGGTGGGCTAACAAATGACGAAGGAACAGGCAAGGTTGTTGCAGCGACGGATCTAGATCGTGGATATATTCCGCGCGAAGACGTAGCGAATACACTTGTTGCAGCGCTTGATGAAGAGTCTGTTATCAATAAAGGCTTTGATCTGGTATCAGGTGAGTTATCTGTTGAAGAAGCCTTAAAAGAAATATAAGTCGTATCTAAATGCAGGTAAACAGCGATGCTGTTTACCTGTTTTTTTATTTTGGTGAATCCTTCACAAGTAGAGACGGATTCGTTCTCTTTAAATGATCAAGTCGCTGCATAAGCGATCCTGTATGAAGTTCAATAAGGTGTCCATCTGGATCACGTACGTAAGTAGATTCTCCCTCACTGGATATATCACGGCTTCTACCTGGAATGACATCCGCTTGAAGCGAGGCGAGTTTTGAATGAATCTGGGGCATATCCGTTGGCTCCACTGAAAAAGCTACATGAGAATACGAATCGTAAATCTCTTCTCGTTTGATATCGGTTTGGAGATTCAGTGCAATCCATAAGTTACCTGATTCAAAATAAGCCGTTTTTTCTCCTAATACAATTGGTGAAACTCCTAAAAGAGCTGAATAAAATATAACAGAACGTTCCATGTCCGAAACAGAAAAGGTTATATGGCCAAGTCCTTGGATCATCAAATCACTCCTCCATAGTAGGCTAGCACAGATTAGAAAGGAAGAAAATAGAAAATGAGTTGCATTTCACTGGTTATAAGAATGAGAATATAAAATATTTATAAAAAATGAAGGATTTTAGATTCATTTTATGAGAATTGTGGTATTAAATAGAATAAAAAATGATCGTAGCAGAGGAGAGATGTTTGGTGCTCATTGATCAAGAGTTGTTTCTTCAGATCATTCGAGATTTTGAAGAGAAGCTTGACAGGCGTTTAACGAAAGATGAGATTGAGTTACTGTATACAGTCCTCCAGACGAAGAAATGAATGCAATAAGAGTTATGACAACGGACACGGCTTCTAATAAAAGAGCCGTTTTTGTTTTGGGTGCGTTTACAAATAATTAATAAAAATAAGATCTGGGATTCACATTTTATCAAACATAACAAGGTAGCATGTATATAAAAGCTGAACATTTGAAGCTATTCGGAGGTGACTGACTGTGAAGATTCTGGTAACGAATGATGATGGGATCTTCAGTCCAGGAGTAGCAGCCTTAGTAGAAGTACTGCAGCATTTCGGAGAGATCTTTGTCGTGTGTCCTGACCAAAAGCGTAGTGGCATTAGTCACTCTGTTACATTACGACAACCTCTTAAAGCAACTGCAGTGAAGGCGTTTGGAGACAGTGTGAACTCGTGGGCGGTGAAAGGAACGCCTGCAGATTGTATTAGACTTGCACTGGACGTGCTTATGGATGAAAAACCTGAGATTGTCATCTCAGGAATGAATATTGGCGCAACAATCGGAAGAGATATCTACTATTCGGGTACAATGGCAGCTGCATCTGAAGCGTCTCTCTACCAAATACCTGGTATGGCGATCTCGATCGATCATTTAAATGATTCAGAGATCAAATTTCATAAACCAAAGAACTTGCTTTATGGATTACTGGAAACGATGTTTGCTGAACGGCTACCTAGAAACGTCTTTTATAATATTAATGTACCCTATTTGGATAAGAAGGATTGTAAGGGAGTCTATCCTGTCGCGGCAGATAGCAGTGTCAGTCGTTACAATTATGTTGAGCTTAACGATCCAGACGGATTTGTCTATTATTGGGTAAAGGATCGATTAAACCAACCGGTCATGTATCAAGATGGATTGGACTTTTCAAAATTAAAAGAAGGCTACATAACCATTTGCCCGATCGAAGGAATGGTCACACAGAGAAAGCAGTTAAAGCGGTTGGAAAAATGGTTTCCTAGGGTGAATGAATCATAATAAAAGAAAAAGCGAGCGAATGATCCGTTTATGGTCATTCGTTTTTTCGTGTGAAGTGACTTTGTAAAAGGTTTGTAATGAATGTGTAAATCGACACAATTAGACATAACGATCTACTAAACTATTGATTAGCGAGTACTTAAAGGAGGATAAGTAGCAGATGAAAAAAGCACAACTAAAGCTATTGATTGCCTGTACGGTTTTAACCTCAGTTACATTTATGCCTACAGCATTCGCTGAACAAGAAAGTGAAGCTGATCGGACGGAAGAAACGGTTGAGCTCTTGGAAGCGGAAGAAGAAGTAGAGGCAGAAGAAGAAGCAGAAGTCATTTCAATTGAAGATGAAAAATTAGCGGAGGCACTTCTTAAACAGGTCGCAGCTAACGGATTTGAAGAGTTAACAACAGATGCGATAGAAAGCATCACGGAGCTTAAAGCAACAGGTGCTGGAATTTCTAATTTAACTGGAATTGAGTATGCAACAAATCTTATAACGTTAAACCTGTCAGAGAACCAAATCTCAGATTTATCTCCACTACAGAAATTAACAAAGCTTGAAGACTTAAAATTAGAATCAAATCAAGTAACAGATGCCAGTCCTCTTTCAGGCTTAACGTCTCTAGAGAAATTAAATCTGCGCACGAATAGTGTGAAGGACTTAAATCCGTTACAGCCGCTTGTGCAACTTGAGAAATTAGACGTACGTGAAAATGGTCTATCATCGATTGAAGTAGTCGCTCATTTTCCAAAGCTAAAAGAACTAAACCTTAGAGAAAATGCTGTTAGTGATCTTGAGCCGATTAGAGGCTTAAAAGAGCTTGTTGAGTTAAATCTTCACACAAATCACGTTCAAGATCTTGACCCCTTACGTGAGCTAGTAAAGCTCGAAGTCATTACGATGAGACGAAATCAGATCTCAGATATTTCTGTTCTAGCTAATTTACCATTATTAAAAGATTTAAACCTACGTGTTAATCAGATTACCTCTATTGAAGGCCTACGCAATCATCAGTTTTTAACGGTTCGCTTAAATTTACGAGATAACCCAGGACTGACAGACTTTTCACCCGTTGCTTCGTACTATGATCAAATTGAAGATGTGGACTTTGTTATCCCAGCAGATAACGGAAAAGATCTTGAAGATCTAGACCTTAAAGACGGTGATGAGAGAATAGCCGTTCTGACCAAACGTTTTATTAAAAATAATCGCTATATCCAAGATCCTACTGTCCGTAACCAAAAATTCAGCTTGATTGAAAGCAGTCCTTTTTCATTCTATCGTGGATCGGCGCATCTTTTCTTTGAGGATGCAGCAGGGGATGGATTGGTTGTGCCGAGTTCATGGGCGAATGCATCAGTGGACACGTGGATCACTGGAGATTTTCATATTGAAAATATCGGATTCTATGGAAACGGTGATCGTAAGGCCATTTTTGATTTTAATGACTTTGATGAAGTAGCGGTTGCTCCATATTACTATGATCTACTGCGATTTGGGACAAGCCTCTATCTATTAAATGATGTGGCCCCGGCCCTTCAACTTGATAAAGAAACAATGAATGATACGCTTCATACATTTACAACGTATTACCATGATGCATTAGAAGACATCGTAAATCAGCAAGTAGATGTTCAATCGTTCCAATTTACGGCAGATCAGCTTACTGGATTTGTTGGAAACCATGCAGCCGATCTAGCCTCACTTGATCCGTTTTCAGAGCTTGGGCGCTGGACGCAAATCGTTGAAGGAACAAGAAAATTAGATCCTTCCAATGCTCGTCTAGCAGAAGTGACCGACGAGGAACGCGCGGAACTTGAGGGTGATTGGAATACCTACGTAGAAGGGATTGATGCTTCAATCCTAGATGAGGTGGGCGAGGATTACTTTGCGATCAAAGATATTGCCAGAAGAACAGATGCCGGATTAGGTAGTCTTGGTACGGAAAGATACTATGTATTGATTGAAGGAGCAACAGCTGGTCAACAGGATGATATTATTTTAGACGTGAAGTCACAGCTACCTTCAGCTGTTGATCGGGCAGGTGTGGGCAAGACATCGTCGTACCCAAACCATGCTGATCGTACAATTGAAGGAATGTCAGCACTTCATAACAATCCAGATATTCATTGGGGCAGCTTAACAACAGACAAGCACTCTTATCTTGTGAAGGAACGTTCTGCATTTAAAGATGAATTTGACCAATCTTCTTTTAGAAATGCAGATGACTTTGATTCATACCTGTTCTATAGTGCAAAAGCGTCTGCCTATGCGCATGCTAGAGCAGCGAACAAAATCGGTAACACTCAATTTGCTCAAACGGCTTATACACTCATGGATCAAGACACGTTCCAGCAGGAATTTGCTGACTTGTCCTTCCAATACTACGGACAAACATTAAAGGACCACCAAAACTATCGCACCCTTTATAATGCAGGGGCTTTAAGTAATGAAGTATTTGAACCAATTGAAGAGCCAACGCCGCCACCAGCGGGAGAGGAACCACCTGTAGAAGAGCCAACGCCGCCACCAGCGGGAGAGGAACCACCTGTAGAAGAGCCAGCACCGCCACCAGCGGGAGAGGAACCACCTGTAGAAGAACCAACACCGCCACCAGCGGGAGAAGAACCACCTGTAGAAGAGCCAGCACCGCCACCAGCGGGAGAGGAACCTCCAGGGAAGAATCCAACTACGCCACCAGTAGTAGAGCTTCCAAAAGGTGAGGACCCTCCAAAGTCAAATGGAGGGAATTCAACCGTTACACCTGGTCAGAAGGGACCAACTCAAACAAACGATGGCACGAAAACCCCTAGCAAAACAGAGCAGCCGAAACCATCCGCTTTAGGAGGATTTCTTCCTAAAACGGCTACAGAAACGATTCTGTATCTGGCGTCTGGGCTGACTCTATTGGTTATTGGAGTAGGGCTTTATCTCACTCAACGTAGAAAGAAAGCGAATGTAAAGTAAGGTGTGTTTGAGAGTCTGCCATGGATCATGGCAGGCTTTTTCCTTAATAAAAAACATCTTGACATAAGCAAAAAATAGGAACATAATGCAGATATAAACACGGACAATCATTATCCAGGTTAGTCGTTAATGAGGAGTTTTTAGGGGGAGTTTCTATGAATAATTTAAACAAGTATTTTGACCTTTTTGATCAGTCGCGTACAAGTGAAAAGGCTTTTAATACATTAATCAGTCTGTTCTCAGAAGATATTACGTTTATTTTAAATGGTCATAAAAAAGAGGGAATTCATAATTGGAAAGCATTCGTAACAAAGATCTATGAAGAGAATGTAGATTTAAAACATATGTTTGAAGGTTGGCAACCAGTTGAAGGAACTGACGCATATCAAACAAGTTGGGCTATATGTGGAAAACATAAATCAGGAAAAGTATTTACCCAAACAGGTAAGGATATTGCAAAACTAAATGATCAGGGTGAAATTTGTTATTTAGAGAACGTACCAGATAACACCGATTTGTTTAAAGGATATTAAAGGAGTGAGGCTTTTTGCATATTAAATCTGGTTTTGAACAATCCGTATACGCCTTATTATTACTTGATATGCTTCCAGAAAAAGCTGTTTTACCTGGAGAAGCGATTAGTGAGCACCTAAGCAATTCGCCTTCCTACTTACAAAAATTGATTCGAAAACTGGTCCATGCGGGAATGGTTACTTCAGTCACTGGAGTAAAAGGTGGTTTTAAATTAAGCAAAAAACCTGAAGACATTCGAATATACGATGTGTATGTAGCGATTGAAGGCAATCAATCAATGTATTCATCTAATGGTGTGCTAAGCAGTTTATTACGACTAGATAAAGATGATTGTGAATGCTTATTAGAAAACATCATGATAGAAGCTGAATCAAATTGGATAAACACGTTAAAACAAAAGACCATTTCTACTTTGGCAAAGGATTTACAGAGTGGTCCGTTTGATTCCAAAGTGAAACCTATTGAAAAATGGATACAAGAAAAAATGGTTATATAGCTTAAAAATACAGGAGAAAAAAATGACTACAATCAAAAGTCACGAAGGATATAAAAAAACATTTATTGAGAATAAATTAACACTAGGCTTAGCTTTTCCGTTAGAACTACACGGTGGTGCTTTTGCGAGAATGGATATAGATGAACAGGTTAAGCTTGCAAAAAAAGCGGAAGATCTTGGATTCGCTGCTCTTTTCGTAAGAGATTCACCGCTGCATGATCCCAAGTTCGGGGATTCTGGTAACATCTACGATCCTTTTGTATTTTTGTCTTATCTAGCTGCGCATACGAAAAAAATGGCGCTAGGAACAGCGAGTGTGGTAACTCCTTTAAGACACCCATTACACATAGCGAAATTAGCTTCATCCTTAGATATTCTTTCTAATAATAGATTTCTATTTGGAGTTGCTACGGGAGACCGGCCGATGGAGTACCCGGCCTTTAAAATAGATTCAGATGATAAAGGACGATTATTTAGAGAATCAATCGAAGTCATGAAGAAGGTATGGAGTGAAGACTTTCCTACAATCGAAACGGAAAGAGTTAACCTTACTGAAGGGAATGTATTACCTAAACCTAATCAATCTCACATACCTCTTCTCGGGACTGGCTATGCAAAGCAATCGATGGAATGGCTAGCCGAACATATGGATGGATTTATGTTTTACATGCAGGAAGGGTTTAGACAGAAGGAACTAATTAGAACGTGGAGAGAACACACGGGGACGTTTAAACCGTTTATCCAACCAATTATTTTAGATTTAACTGAAGACCCAAAGAAACCGCCTTTTCCAATTCCGATAAAGGCCAGTCTAAAAACCGGAAGAAACTTCTTAATAGATTATCTTTATGCTTTGCAGGATATGGGGATTAACCACACAATGTTCTTCTTGAATACTGGAACTCGACCAGTTGATGAGGTCGTTCAAGAACTTGGAGAATATGTTGTCCCACTCTTTAACAAATAGAATGGAGGGATTCAGATGAAAGAATTATTAAATAAAATTAATACATTGGCAAAAAAAGAACGTGAGGTTGGACTAAGTGCTCTTGAGAAAGAAGAGCAACAACAATTGAGAAAAGAATATATTAAGAATTTTAGAGGACAAGTTCTAAGTACACTCACTGGTTTAACAATTGTTGATCCACTAGGGAATGATGTGACTCCTGAGAAGGTTAAGAAACTGACTTTAGATAATGAAAAGTAAGTGTTAGATTATGTTTAGAGATAGGCAGGAACATAATTGCAGAAAAAGAGGTTGAGACATAACATTAATGTGGATAGCAAAGCACGAACATAGCAATAAATCCGCTACAGGACAAACCTCGCTTTCCGCGGGAACGGCCTCAGCCCCTTTTTCGGGAAAAGCGCCGCTACATTGTCTTCACCACGTTCTGTTCCGCAGGAGTCTCGGATTCTCCTTCCGCTCGTTTTAAAATAACCGAATGGCGAATGATTCGACAGTAGAATCATTCGCCATTTTTTATTGATTTTTAGTTTCGTCCCAGCCCCTTTTGATTTTATCCATTTTCGTCATAGCCTTACTTTTAAAGAGGATTCCCGCAATGCTTGCAACTGCTTAAGTGTGAACTGGTCATTTCTCCACATCCATAGAGGCTTTCACGTACACTAATCGATATCATCTGTTGTTTCCTCCTGTAAATAATTCAACATAATGTTGTTACACCTAGTTCTTTAATCTGTCTCTCTTTGCTGAACTAAGAAATAGATAAAGAAAAGAACTCCAAAACAGAAGTTGCGCTATTTTCACTAAAAGAACGATTGCATCACTCCCATACTCTCTAAAGCCAAGGAAAAAGTCACCGATAATAATCAGTGCAGTAATTCCTAAAAGAATGACTGCTATCACTTGCATCTGCATCGTCCTCTCAGTTGTATTAACATTATTTTACATGCGCTTGTAAATGAAAGCGACGGTTTTATTTCGACAACTCAGCCGCTATTAACTACAAAAATCTACTATATTCTTGTTCCAAACGTTTCAGTTTCATTACGAATGTTCCACGTATCTTTTCATTCTGTGTAATTTCATGTATGATGGCAAAAGAACAAATGGGTACTTTCTGCAAAAAAGAAAGGATGAATGATTTGAAAGAGATAAAGCGAGCGTGTCTTTTAGCGATGGCAACGTTTCTGATTGCAAGTCTAGGATTTAGTCAATCTGTACTTGCTGAAGGATCGGAGGGGCAGACTTTTTTCTATAAGGAACAAACATTATTAACGCCGATCGAAGCAGAATGGTCTTATGAGGGAAAGAATGGTCCTGATTATTGGGAAACGTTAAGTAATGAATACGAAGCTTGTGGAAAAGGGGAAACTCAGTCTCCAATTGATATTGAGACAGAACCAGCATCTAAACTAGATCAAGCAGATCTTGAGCTAGCGTTTGATTACAATGAAACGATCTACTCTGTTGAAGATCACGATGAGATCTTCCAGGCTAATTCATTTGATTTAGATAATAATACACTTACTCTTGATGATGAAGACTATAGATTAAAACAAATTGCCCTACATACACCTAGTGAGCACACTATTGATGGAGAAGAATACCCACTTGAGATTCAGTTGGTTCATGAAAATGAGGATGAAGAGCAATTAATTATTAGTGTAATGGCCGAGGAAGGTAAAGAAGATAAGGTGCTTAAAAAGGTTTGGATGGCGTTGCCTAAAGCAGATGGCGTTGCAAACCGAGCTGTTGACTTTGATGCATCTGAGCTTATTCCGGAACTAGATAGCCTTTATACGTATGAGGGATCTATAACAACACCACCATGTACAGAGAATGTGATGTGGTTTGTATCAGATGAGCCAATTAGCCTGTCTGAAGAGCAGATTGAGGCGGTACAAAAGGTTTCATCAGAAAACAACCGTCCAGTCCAAGATTTAAACAAACGTGATATTTTAAAAGTACAGCCGTAATGCTTGAGCCACCAAAGAATGTTTTTCTTTGGGGCTTTTTTTGTTCTTATGATTCTCGTAATAGACATCCTTTGTCTCTTAGAGTGGTAGTACGCTATACTTTAATAGAAAAGATCAGAATGTTTTTACAATGCAGGGAGGCGTTAAGCGTGTCAAAAACAAAAAAAGCGTATCAGATCGATAAAGAAATTGAAACAGTGTATTCCAATCTGTCAGCTCATCCAGACGTGAAGAAGGGGCTAGCCTTTTTAGAGACGGATCAAACAAAAACGCTACATGAACAGATTGAATTAGCCGAAATCAGTGCTCCACCTTTTCAAGAGGAAAACCGAGCACGTGCATTCATGAAAAAGTTAGAAGCGCTAGGGCTTGAGGACGTACAGCAAGATAAGGAAGGAAATGTGTTTGGTCGACTTAGAGGGGAGCGGAGAAGTCCGGCTTTGTTTGTTAGTGCCCATATTGATAGCGTCTTTTCTATGGAAACAGACGTAACGGTTTCAGAAAAGGATGGTATTTATTATGGCCCAGGAATTACGGATGATGCAAGAGGGCTTGCTGCCTTGTTATCCATTGTCCGGTCATTTCAGCATTCTGGTATCAAACCGGAAGCGGATATCATCTTTGGAGGAACAGTAGGAGAGGAAGGACCAGGAGACTTACGTGGAGTAAAGGCGTTTTTTAATGAGCATCCAGAAGTAGAAGGCTTTATTTCTATTGATTCGGTGTCTCCTACTGCGATTGTGTATAAAGGGACGGGAAGCAATCGTTATGAGATTACGTACACAGGTCCAGGAGGACATAGCTTTGGTGCATTTGGTACACCAAGCGCAGTTCATGCAGCAGGGAGAGCCATTTCAGCCATTGCTGACTTAACACCTGCTGAGCACCCTAAAACGACATTTAATGTAGGCGTTGTCCAAGGTGGTACGATTCCGACTGCGATTGCAGAGGAAGCGAAGCTGTATCTAGACATTCGTTCAAATGGAAAAAAAGAATTGGACGAGCTGGATAGTCGTATTCAAATCATCTTACAAGAAGCGGCTGAAATGGAAAACCGTAAAACGGGGCAGTATGGTGACGCCGGAATCCGTGTGGATATTAACAAAGTAGGTGATCGTCCTGTCGGTATGCAAGATGATCAATCGAGGGTTGTCCAAACCGCATGGGCAGCAACGGAGCAGCTAGGGCTTGTACCGACATTGGAGGAAGCACTTAGTACAGATGCGAACCTTCCTATTAGCATCGGTGTGCCTGCTTTAACGCTTGGAGCAGGTGGTGATGGCGGAGGATATCATTCATTAGATGAATGGTTCGACCCGAAAAATGCTCATTTAGGACCACAGAGAGTGTTCCTGACGGTTCTAGGGTTAAGTGGTATCTCTAAAACAACACTACCATTATTACCGGAGAAATAAGTTGGATACCGTTACTCATACGCTTTTTGGATTGACCACTTATGGAGCTTTAGATAAGTCAAAAGCAGATAAGCAGACCAAACGAGCATTGCTTTTTACTGCTTTGTTGTCAAGTCAGGCTCCAGATCTGGATGTTGTGGCTAGAGTAACCGAAACCGGTCGGATTATGGACCAGATGTGGCATCGAGGATTGACTCACTCTGTTTTCGTTGCCCCGATCTGGGCCTTTTTGATCTATGCGCTGGTTTGGGCAATTTGGCGAAAGAAAGATAAAATGATTTTCTATTTAGCATTTGTAAATGTCATCATTCATATTGGAACCGATTCTCTTAATGCATGGGGAACTGGTTTCTTTGAACCATTCTCAAATATGAGAGTAAGCATAGGAGTCTTGCCGATACTTGATTTTATCATTTGGGGTATTTTTCTTAGTGCATACATATTTAAGAAAGTGAGAAAAAACCAATCAACTCATAAGATCTGGCGTGTTGCCTGGATTTTCGTCCTTGCTCATATTAGTATCCAAACAGCACAAGGAGTATGGATTCATCAGGAAGCGCGTAGTACGTATGAACAAACAACGTTGACGGCAAGCTTTTTACCAGCACACTTCACTGTACTTGCCAAAGAGGATCATCGTATTCTCGTCTATGATCAAACGTTATGGTCGAAGCAAGAAAATCCTGCTGTGATTGAATCAAACGAAGAAGAAGACTTAACACCATTGTTTGAAGAGAACCCACGAGCAGAAGTATTAATGACTTGGTCACCTTTTGTTGTCATCACAACAGAGGACGGCAAGCTTGGAGTGTATGATCCTCGTTTTTATCGCGGAGGCGGCCCGATGCTCTTTGAATCGATCGATCTAACAAATTAGGAGGCGGATCAATGAGGATAGAGACCTTAACACAATGGAACGAGCTTGAACCATACATTGAGTTGCTACAAGCAAAAGAGGTGGCTCATAACTTGGCTATTGGCTTAATTAAGCGAAATCTAGACAGTAGTGAGCAGGATTCACTTCTTTTCTCTGCCGTTTTCTTTGAAAAAGAAGAGCCGGTTATCCTTTTGATTCAAAGTATTAAGGAGCAGGCCATTCTTGCGGTTTTGGGACAGGTTGCTGAAGAAGAGTTAAAAGAAAGTGCTGAGATTCTTGCTCAACAGAATAGGAATCTCCCAGGAATTATGGGTGAGATTCCTTATGTCGATGCGTTTTCGCTACATTACTCTGGATTTACTCAAACAAGACGAACCCTTCATACCGCTCAACGAATCTATCAACTCCGAAACGTGAAGCCTCCGGAGGGGATACCTGGTCAATTGAGGTTTGCTACAAAAGAAGATACGGAATTTTTAATAGAATGGGCGATACAATTCGGTGAGGATGCAAACGTTCCGCTAACGGAAAACGAAGCACGTGAACGAGTGGAACGTTTTACAGGGCTGGAATCGATGTATGTTTGGGAGTTTGAAGGAAGACCAGTATCAATGGCTGCAACATCTAGACCAACTCAAACAAATATTAATATCTCCTTTGTATTTACACCGGCGAGTGAACGGAAAAAGGGCTATGCCTCAGCATGTGTGGCTACACTTAGTGAAAAAATGTTAGAAGAAGGATATGAAACAGTTTCTCTTTATACAGATCTCTCTAATCCGACATCCAATCATATTTATCAAGAGATTGGGTATGATATGGTCGTAAACTCGAAGTTGTATTATTTTCATTCATAATGGTAAAAAAGAGGCAGGGACGTAACATTAATATAGGTAGTAAAACACGAACATAGCAAGGTATCCGGTACAGGAGAATCCCTCGCACCCGTGTGATACGGCCTCAGTCCCTTCCGCTCGTTTTGTAAAAAATACGAATGGCGAATGATTCAATCGTAGAATCATTCGCCATTATCTAATTGATTTTATGTTATGTCCCACGTTCTTTTTACTATTAGGCGGGGATCTTCTCTTTTGCCACATGATCATGCATGATATTTGCTGAAATGAGTCGCTTGCGAACAGTAATACCGATCCAACTAGCTAGAAATGCTTTGATTATCCCAGGAATGATGAATGGCGTCACACCTGCTGCGATTGCTCCAGGCCATGGTAGCGCAGCTGCATATTTTAACCAGATCGTACCTAGAGTTAATGCAACAGTGGCTGCTAAGGTGTTGGCGATCATTGCGTGGAATAAAGTGAATGACGTTTTTTCTAAATAATATCCTGTAATAAATGCAGTGAAAATAAACGCAAAAATATATCCTCCGGTTGGTCCGAACAAAATATGTATGCCACCGCTTGCTCCAGCGAACACTGGTAATCCTACAGTACCAAGTAAGACGTAGCATAACATGGCTAGTGCGCCTTTGCGGCTACCAAGAATCGTTGCTGCGAGACCCACAGCGAGAGTTTGTCCACTAATCGGTACAAGTGGAAGAGGGATTTCGAGTTGGGCAAGTACGGCTGTAATGGCTGCGAAGATTCCGCAATGGATCAAATCTCTAAGCTTGTTCGATTGTTCATTCACGTCTAGTCACTCCACTTCTCTTTATTGTTAACCTTATTTTATTGAAGGTTAACATAAAATCATGATAGAGTGTTAGCTTTTTTTACATGATTCAAAAAATTTATGATGCTTAGTGTAAAAGGTTTCTTTTTTTAATTATTCTAATTGTAAAAAAGGGTAGAATCACCAAGCGATGAACTACCCTCAATACTTATCATGTGACGTTTGTTTAATGCGATCCGTAGGGTTAGCGAGCGTGATCATCCCGATGGCACCACATGGTACTGTTAAAAGAAGCGTAGTTAAGATGTTGGCACCGATGTAAAAATGAAATAGAAGAAACGTTACCATGGACAAACGAAACAGCCTGCGCACATGCTACAGGCTGTTTGAAATGTATATCAACGTTTTCGTCTACGGTACACATACCAGCCACCAGTTAGTAATAAGCCAGCAATGGTAACTGCACTCGACTCGATAAAATAGGGTGGGTAATACGAAAAGGTTACTTCGTTTTCTCCATCTTGAAGTGCAACCGCCATAAAGGCATAGTTGGCTTTTTCAACGGGTACTTTTTCTCCGTTTACGTTTGCTGTCCACCCTTTTTCAAAAGGCACTGGGATGGTAAGGTATTCGTTTGAGTTTGCATTCTCAACGGTAAATGACATCCTGCGTCCATCAATGGAGACAGAGATATCAGATTCATTTGCTCGCGCTACTGCTTCATCTAGCTTCTCGTAGTTCTCTTGGTAGATGGAGAACTGATCGAGCTGATAGCTTCCTTTACGCATCCGAATAGAGATGGTCTCATCCATTGGTATACGTATTGTTAAATCATTTACGCCTGTTTTGTAAATGGATTCTCGTGATTTTCGATCGGTCACGTAGTCATTCACCTCAAGCTTAAAGAGCTTAGCTGTCTCTGATTGATTTAAGAGATGGAAGGAGACGTATAGGTCACTGTCCTCCTCATCTGAAATGGACGTGGGAATCTGTAAATCAAGACCGCCACGATCATCTGTGATCGTCAGGATCCCGTCTTCGTATGACCCTCCAACCGCTTCAAACTCAACATCTTGAATAACGTTTTCGTTATCGCTTGGACTAGCCAAAACCTCAACCGTATTCTCCAAAATTACACCATCTACCATCGCGTGCTCTCTTGTTAACATGGGTTGATCCTGCATTTGCTCTTCGCTATAAGTCGTGCATGTCACACGGGCAAATGGAAGCATATTTTGGTTTTGATAAACGACATACGATTCGTTCTCTTCAAATGGCTCAAATCCATAAGGTGCATGAATTTCTTGATTTTTAGGGAAAAGAATGTACTTGCCACCAAGTAGGCTATACAAGTTCGTTCGATCGCCAAAGCCAGAATATCGACTAACACTTTCTCGTTTCATATCAATTTGAAGATCATTGTAGTAGAAAAAGAGCATGTGCTGATTCAATACACTTGAATAGCTACTAACGCTAGGAAATCCTTGCACCATCCCTGTGTTATTCCGTCCGCTCCGTCCACCAACAACCCACTCAAGTCTTGCAAGCGGATCGTTATCTTGATCCAGTACAGAATGAATCAGATCAACTTGCTCACTTGGTTGATACTCTTCTGTGATATAGGCAACATTTGCATTGGTTAAGTTGCCGGCCTGTGATAGCTGCTTATCTTGATAGTGATAAGCAAGTAGAAGCTGAGTAGCAATGACTGAGGTCGTAAGTAAACCAATTGCATATGTTGGCCGTTTCCACATGACCCAAATAAAAGCTAAAAGCATAACCGGGACAAGGATGAGAAAGTCATCAACTCCAACACGACTTAATTGAAGTGCTTGATCTGTCAGATACACAATGATGAACAATAAGAGTGTAGCAACCGCAGAAAAAATCATTTGTTTTCGCGGTATGTGAGCGACCTTTGACAAAGCAATTGCCACTGCACCACCAATAGCGAAGGAGCCCATATATTCAAACCGATTCTGAGGAGCAGAGAAGCCATTAAAGACACTCGCTATGATCGGAAAATAGTGCATGATGATAAAAAGCAGGGAAAGAGCGGCAAAAAACTGAAACACCTTATCCCTATATAATGATTTTAAAAAGATGAATAAAAGAAAGAGTGCGGGTAAGATTAATGTCCGACTTGTATAAAAGATATTGTCATGAATGGCAAACCATTCGATGGGATCTTCAAACGGAGGGCGATAGTTATTTAAGAACCCATATACCGCTGGAACAAACGAGATCGCACCAATTGCAAAGCTGAGTAAAATGGAAGGTATGTAATATTTCACTTGTTCAAGTATGGTTGTTTGGTCATCTGGAAAGCGAATGAACCAACGCAAAAGAACATAGATCGCCACAAACAGGCAGCTCATATACGCAAAATAAAAGTTATTAAATAAGGCAAAGCTTAAGCCGAGAATAAACCAGAACGGTTGTTTCTGACGGATGATCTTCTCGATACCTAAGACAAGTAAGGGGATCCAAAGATATGCATCCGCAAAGAATTCCCAAAAAGCTGCATGACGATAATACATCACACTGCTCGCATAAAGGACGGCGCCTGCAAAAGCAGGGAGGTAACCAAGCTTAAATGTACGAAATACGGCTGTTGTGATGAGGGTAATGATAGTCATTCTGAATACACTCACAATGACGCTTGATTGCGCCCAGAATAGAAGGTCAGGACTACTTATGAAAGAGAGGGTCTCCATTAACCAAACAAAAAACACGGTTGCGAGAAACACCATGTTAGTGGAAAAGTAATAAGCTAGTTGACCGTAAGTGCCACTACCGAGTCCAAAGTCATGTGAGTAGAACCACTCCCCATTTATATATTGTTGATACAGAAAATGCTTAAACGGAACCATTTGTGAGAGCCCATCATTGGGCCCTACCATAAACCGGCCATGTGAAAGTTCTTTTAAGAAGAAAAAATGTGCAAGAATAGCAAAAGCGAGACTTCCAATGATCAGTAACCAAACTGTACTTTTACGTTTCATGTTGAGCTCCATTTTGTTTTAAGATTTTTCCGGTGACTAGAAACGTGACAGGGACCGTGATAAACATCGCAGCAATAGGAGCTATATTACTAGAGAGTGAGAAAAGCTCAACAAACACAAACACTAAACTGGATGAAACGGTTATATTCACAAGCTGTGTCAAAGGAAACTGAAAGAATTTGCGCCAAGTTGGCTTAACTCCGTAGGTAAAATAACAGTTAAGAAAATAAGAAATAACCATACTGATTAAAATACCAGTGATGTGCGCAACCATATAATAAACATTAAACACATTGTTAAAAAGCAAGAAGATGAGGTAGTAGTTTAATGTATTTACTCCCCCAACGATAACAAAACGAAAGAATTCATTATTTAGCTTTTTCATACCTGATGCCTCGATCCAAATTTGTTTCCTTCACTAAATAGTGAGGACGTCTCTTTGTTTCATTGTATATGCGCCCGATATATTCTCCAATGATCCCTAGACTTACAAGCTGAATACCACCTAAGGCAAGAATTGCGGAAATCAAAGTGAAATATCCTGGTACTTCTACGCCTGTTCGCATAATTTGGAAAAAAGTAAAAACAATATAAGCGATTGAGAAAAGAAGGATACCAGACCCAGCGTATAAGCATAAGCGTAATGGCTTCATATTAAAGGATACAATGCCATCAATGCCGTAATTAATAAGCTTTTGCATCGACCATTTTGATTGCCCATTCTTCCTAACAACATTCTCGTAATGGACTACTTTTTGATCAAACCCAATCCAAGAGAACAAACCTTTAGAAAAACGGTTCCCTTCACTTAATACAAGCAGGGCATCCACTGCACGACGACTTAATAGGCGGAAGTCACCCACTCCGTTTTCTAGCTTCACATCAACTACTTTATTCATTAACTTGTAGTACAATGTAGACAATGTACTTCGAACAAAGCTTTCACCTTTTCGATCACGCTGGGCAATGACTTGATCATATCCTTCTTCAAAGCCAAGTAGAAGTTCATGTACAAGCTCTACAGGGTGTTGAAGGTCTGCATCGATGACAATTAAGCAGTCGCCTTTTGCGTGTTGAAAACCAGCTAGAATGGCTGACTCTTTTCCGAAATTTCGAGTGAACGATACATATTTGACATTTGAATGCCATTTTGAAAGACGTTGAAGTTCTGTAAGTGTGCGGTCAGAGCTTCCGTCATCAACAAAGATCACCTCTAGTCGGTAATGGGTAGATGCCACTTCATCTCTCATTGCCCGGTAAAATGCATCGACGTTTTCTTCTTCGTTATATGAGGGAACAATAACTGATAATAATGGTTTGTCCATATAAAGGCCTCCTAAGTTATGTTTAGTTCAAATTTGTGGCCAGAGAAAAGTAGTGGTAAGCAATAACATAATACCCTTTTTCACAAAAAGAAACCTACATTGCCCCTTGTTAAAAAAACAAAAATTGTGGTGTAAACAAGAGAGAATATGGAGAATGTTTCAAGAAAGCCCAGGGGAGGCTCTAACTGTATGAAGCAAACATGTTTAACGATAGGTTTAATTCTTGGACTGCTTATCGCAGGAGGGGTGTGGTGGATGTTCTATCAAGAGAAACAGACGATCCGTTCCTTAGCTTCGGACCATTCACTTTTATTTGGAACGGCGATTCGATATCAGCCCTTTTCTGAAGATCCTGACTATCTGAATTTAATTACAAGCGAATACAATGCTGTTACAATTGAAAATGAATTAAAAATGGAAATCATGATGCCTGAAGAGGGCGTCTACGCTTTTAATCAGGCAGATGAGATGATTCGGTTTGCAACAGAAAATGAACTGAGTATCCGGGGCCACACCCTTGTCTGGGAACGAGTTCCCTGGTGGCTTGAGAATGGTGAGTATTCAGATGCAGAAATCACCAGCTTATTAAAACAGTATGTCCAAACGACAGTTGAGCGATACAAAGGAAAACTGTATGCGTGGGATGTAGTGAACGAGGCTTTTGATGAGCGTGGCAACCTAAAGGATAATTTTTGGTTACGGCACATTGGACCTGACTATATTGAGCTTGCTTTTCAGTGGGCGAGAGAGGCAGATCCTGATGTATTGCTTTTTTATAATGATTACGAAAACGACGTCTGGTCTCCTAAAACAGAAGCGACACTTACATATCTCACCTCCCTTCGAGAAAGTGGTGTGCCGATTGATGGAATTGGACTACAAATGCACTTAGACCTGGCAAATGATTTTGATCCTGAACAACTGCAGAATGTGATGAATGTGATGGGGGAGGCAGGATTTCTTGTGCACATTACAGAATTAGACATTAAGCTTCAACACAGCGGTGAGGATGTTGAAACCAAAAGGCAAAAGCAAGCAGACCGATTTGCAGACATTATGGGTGTTTGCTTAACGAATGATGCGTGTACTACATATACCGTTTGGGGGGCAGCAGACCCTTACAGTTGGATTAATTTCACAGATGAAGCATCAGCTGATCTGGCCTATCCACTGCTTTTTGACCATGAATTGAAACAAAAGCCAGCATATACAGCAATAATAGAACGTATGAAATTAGAAAATTAGTTTAAAAGGAGCCATTTATCTATGATAGAACCTGATCAGTTTCTTGAAACCCTTTACAATAAGAGAAACCAAACCGTGCTAGAGCCTTCTTTGGCTAGAATGGAGTTAGAGAAGCTTTTAGGAGATGTTCCTGATCCGAGTTTGGATGTGGACTTAACGAAATTAGAAACAGTCGAATGTATCGGGTACACAAGAGAGCGTTTTCGGTTTAAAGCAAGTGATGATTTGTTTATCCCTTTTTATGTGTTAACACCACATACAACAAGTCAAACGAAAATTTCGAGTATTCTAGCCCTACACGGCCATGGATATGGAAGTAGAGAGCTGATTGGCTTGAACGCAGATAATACTGAAGAAGAAGAAACAGGTATTCATCAGCAGTTAGCCGTTCAACTTGTCCAGAAAGGGTTTAAAGTATTTGCACCTGAAATCTTAGGATTCGGTGATCGCAGACTTAAACAAGATAAGGAAGAGGATAACAAAAACTCTTGCTTTGCACTCGCGGCTGCTTTTATGATGTCTGGTTCTACCCTAGCTGGTATGAGAGTGTTTGAAGCAAGACGAATGATCGATGTCATGGCTACGTTTCCTGACGTAAATGAAGAACAAATTGGACTAATAGGATTCTCAGGTGGTGGACTTGTTTCAGCATTGGTTTCAGCACTGGATACCAGAGCAAAAGCAACTGTATTAACAGGTTTCGCGAACACATTTAAAGATAGTATTCTCGATCGTAATCATTGCTTGGATAATTACATACCAGGCATACTCTCCATTGGAGAGCAGCCCGATTTACTTCGACTCGTAGCGCCGAGAGCTTTATTTTTAGAAGCGGGAGACGAAGATAAGGTATTCCCACTAAGCGGTGTGGAGACAGCCATTAAACAGGTTGTAGACGTGTATAAAGAAAATAATATGCAGGATCAGTTTGATCACGATATTTTCTCAGGTGGTCATATTATTAATGGGCGTAAATTTATCGATTGGTTTGAACGGGTGTTGACGAATTGAAAATACAAAAAAGACTGATGACGAAAATCATCAGTCTTTTCATTTTCGAATTAGCATCTACAGTTTTAATTAAATCTTCTTACTAAACCCCGTGCTTTTAGCCTGAAAGCCCATTTTCTCATAGAAGGCATGCGCGGCTGCTCGTTCTCCTCGATTTCCGCTGTTTAACACTAGGGTGTGTATACCTTGAGACAGGGCCCAGTCTTCAATGGCTGTAATTAACGCTTTTCCAACACCATTCCTTCGTACGTTTTCGTCAACCACAAAGGCAACAATTCGGACGTATTGACCGGTCGCCTCGTAAAAGAGACCACGATGTAGGCCGGCAAAGCCGATACATTGATTGTTTGATTCCACAATCAATGTATGATAATCAGTATTCTTTGAAAGTGTTTCGAACCTGGCAACTAGATCATCCTCAGTTGTTGGATAGCCAAGCTGTTCCATTAAATGAACTAGTTTTTTTGGGTCGTTTTTGTCTATAGGTCTAATATTCAACATGTAACTCCTTTCATTAACTCGCTTCATTTTTCTGGAGACGGTACATCTGGGCGTAGGATCCATCAAGCTTCATTAGTTCATCATGGTTTCCTTGTTCAACAATCTCACCACGGTTTAGAACTAGGATCTGATCGGCATCCTGGATGGTGGAGAGCCGGTGAGCGATGATAAATGTAGTCCGACCCGTCTTTAAGGATTCCATACCCTTCTGGATCATTCCTTCCGTTTCCGTATCGATGCTTGATGTGGCTTCATCTAAAACAAGGATAGCAGGGTCGGCAACAAGGGCACGCGCAAAGCTTATCAATTGTCTTTGGCCACTTGAAAGTGTATTTCCTTTTTCCTGAACTTCTTCATCAAGCCCATTTGGTAAGCTGTTAAATAGCTCCGTTCCACCAACCAAATCGATCGCACGCTCAATTTGTTCTCTTGAGATATCAGGGTTTTCCATTGCTACATTTGAAGCAATGGTTCCGGTGAAAAGATACGGTTCCTGTAAGACGATACCCATGTGTTCTCGTAATCCTTGAGGGGGAATATCTTTTGTGCTTTTGCCATCAATCAGAATTTCACCTTTTTGACAATCGTAGAAACGGAAGAGTAGATTCATGATGGAGCTTTTACCAGATCCGGTATGTCCAACGAGAGCGATTGTTTCCCCAGGCTCTGCTTTAAATGTTAGATCCTTTAAAACATATTCCTCGTCTTTGTACGCAAATGATACATGATTAAACGCCACTTCTCCGCGAGGTCGATCAATCATAGAATCATCAACATTGGTTCCGTCTTTATCCATTAATTCAAACACACGGTCACCAGATACACGTGCTTGTTCTAGATTGGCAAGCTGATTCACAATTTGGCTTACTGGTTCAAACAATCGGTTTACATAATCAACAAACGCATAGATCACTCCAAGTGTTAGAAAGCTAGACCAGCCGCCGCCTCCAACTCCACCCATTATGACAACAATTAATGCGACAAAAACAAGGTTTCTAAGCACACCTGTTAAGTTATGGGACGTTAATGAATTTAGGCGAAGCATGTTTGTTTGGAATCCATAGTGCTCCTTATTCAAGCGCTCAAATTCTGTGGACTGCTGATTCTCTCGATTAAAGGCTTGAATAATCGGCATGCCTTGGATGTTTTCGTTCATAGCAGCGTTAATTTCACTAATCTTCGAGCGAATGTTTCGGTTATAAGTAACTGAATACTTTCGGTAAAGCTTCATCCAAAGGAACAAGATAGGAAGCAGGACAAGTGTAATCAAACCAAGCCTGACATCTAATAGGAATAAGGCAATGTACACTCCGATAATTGAAATGGCACTTGAGAAGAAGTTAGCCAAAACCGTCATATATAGCTCGCGAATCGCTTCGGTATCGTTTGTCACACGAGAAACAATTTTACCCGCTGGAAGATGATCAAAAAATCGAACGGGTAAGCGAGACAAATGATTAAATGCATCTGTGCGAATTCGCTGGATAATGCGGTTTGCTGACTTTTGCAACAAGTATCTTTGACCGTATTGGAAAAAGGAAGAGCCAACAATGAGTGCTAGGTACAGTCCAAGTAGCATCACGATCGGTCGAATCTCTGGTTGATAAAAAGCCATGACTTCATCAGTTGAAAGAGTTTGGGCAGGTACTTCAACTGTACCATCTGAATTTGTTACTTGAATGAATCCGTCCTGGTACACAAAATCTCCGTCTGGTAAGGGGTTGGATGTAACATAAAAGTCCATTCCATCTTGATGAACATAGATAGCTTCCCCTGTGTGTTCAGCAGATGATATATTGCTACTGCGAGTGTAAGTCGTTCCTTCATATGTAACAGATTGAGTTCCTCCATCTGTTACATACCACGCTTCATCAATACTAGAAATGTGATTATCAATAATAGTCTTAGCGATGAATGGACCAGTTAATGATGCAGCTACCGACACGCTTAGTAGGAGTAAGGCAATGATGATCGTGTTTTTACTTGTGAGTGCATATTGATATAAGCGTTTTTCTGTACTCATGGATTACACCTCCTGTTCCATTCCTCTTGTTTGTTCCCGAACCTGTTCAAAATACCAGCCACGTTCGTTCATTAATTCATTATGAGTGCCAAGCTCAGCTTTTTCTCCATTTTCTAGAACAAGGATCTGATCTGCTTGTTCTACTGCTGACATTCGATGAGCGGTGATAATGGTCGTTAACCCCTGACGTACCGCACGTAGGTTCGTGATTATTTTTGCTTCTGTTTTAGCATCAACCGCTGACAACGAGTCATCAAGAATTAAAATAGGCGGCGCTGCGATGAGTGCACGAGCAATTGAAATTCGTTGCTTCTGCCCTCCTGATAAAGAGACCCCATTCTCGCCAACGAGTGTATCAAGTCCGTCCGGCAGGAAGGATAAATCCTGGTCAAAGGCAGAGATTCGTATCGCCTCATTCAGTTCATGCTCGGTCGCATCTGGCTTACCAAACAATATGTTTTCTCTGACTGTTTTTGAAAATAAGATATGGTCCTGAGGGACGTAGCCAATCTTCTGTCTTACCTGCCATTTGCTTTGTGCCGTAATCAGCTGTTTTCCAACATGAACTTCGCCATTTCCTGCTGGATAGTATTTAAGCAACTGCTTAATAAACGTAGACTTACCACTACCTGTTTTTCCTACAACACCAATGGTTTCTCCCGATTGAATCATAATGGAGAGGTCCTTTAGTTGTTTCTGGCTGGAGGAAGGGTAGCCGAATGTGACATGATTAAATGTTACGTTTGCTAAAGAATCTGGTTCAGTTGAATTCTTAGGATCAGGTACAGCCTGCTCGACCGCCAAGGTTTGATCCACTCGCTGCAAGGAAGCAGCGCCTCGTTGCATAATGTTAATCAGCTCTCCAATTGCAAACATCGGCCAAATCATCATGCCAAGATACACGTTAAAGGTAATCAGCTGACCTAATGTAATGGTTTGGGCAAACACAAGATAGGAACCATAACCAAGACCAATTACATAGCTTAGCGCAACAACAATGTTAACGACTGGCTCAAAAAACGATTCAATTTTAGCAACTTCAAGATTACGTTTATACACGTCTTCACTCATATTTAAGAATTTATTCTCATCATGTCGTTCCCGTCTGAACGCTCGAATGACTCGCATCCCAGCAACGGATTCTAGCACGCGTCCATTCAAAGATCCGAATGCTTCCTGTGCCTTTGTAAAACGAGCGTGGATTTTAATGCCAAGGATGGAGATCATGATTCCAATCAAAGGAAGTGGAAGGACAGCCGCGAGAGTGAGCTTCCAGTCAACGAGAATCATCATGGCCCCCAGTATAATGAGCATGAATACAATCGAATCAACTAACGTCAAGATTCCAAAGCCAGCAGTCATACTCACTGCTTTTAAATCATTTGTTCCTTGAGCCATTAAGTCTCCTGTTTTTCGTTTTTCATAAAATGGAATATCCATTCGCAATAAGTGACTCATAAATCTAGAGCGTAATTTCCGTTCAACAAGTAAGGCCCCACCAAAGAGTTTTGACATCCAAATATACGTTAGTCCGTAACTGGTAAAGGCAATGACCAAAAACACACCGATGTACATGAGTCCTCTGTCTACAGTAAGCGCACCACCTTGAAAGTCATCAACGATTAAGCCAAGTATTCGAGCAGGCATTAAATCGATAAAACTAACAATGATGAGTAGAATAATAGCGACGGTATACCGTCTCCATTGCTCCTTAAAAAACCATGATAATTGACTAAACACACGCAACACGAGCAACACATCCCCTGCAATTTAAATAAAAAGACAAAACAAAAAGGAGCACCGCTATACACGGTACTCCTGAATAAATGAGTTCATTGTAAGCTGTCGTGACACACAGCTCACCTACATCCTAAAGGCTAGGAAAAAATAAATGTAGTATGGGCGGAGCTGTGTGAGTATGAAATTAGTGTATGATGTGGATGTACGTTTTCCATGACTCTTCGCTCCTTCCTTTTAATATCTTGAATGTTTTTAATCTTCTTCATTCTAACGAGACTCTTTCCAGATAGCAACAGTTTTTTACAATAATCAATGCAAAATATTCTTGCAAACATCGACAGAGTGAGTTATGGTTTAATTGAGAATGATTATTAGTGAGCTTTAATAGGAGGAACATAGATGAAGATTGATGAGATTATCCGTAATAGACGTTCCATTACAAGTTTTAAATCAGATCCGGTATCAACAGAGGAAATCGTTGATCTACTTGAAGTGGCAAAATGGGCACCAAATCATAAGATGACTGAGCCGTGGCGCTTTCTTTTATATAATGGAGAAGGAACAGAAACGTTTGTTCAAGCATTTATTGATGCACAGCCAGCTCCAAATGGAGAGGTATCAGAAGGCGTAAAAAGAAAGGCAGATCATTTTCGCTCGATTCCAGCGCATCTGGTGGTGATTATGCCAGAAGACCCTCGCCAAAAAACATGGGATGAAGATCATGCAGCTGTGAGTGCACTGATCCAAAACTTCCAACTAGCAGCTTGGGCGCGTGACATTGGCATGATTTGGCGTTCCAACGATTGGATCTATAATCCAGCCTTCAGAGAGAAAATTGGTGTGAAGCCTGGAGAAAAGATCGTTGCTACTCTTATGCTTGGATATATTAAAGATGTACCAAAAGCGAAGAAGCGTACAGATATTCGCGAAAAACTAACGATTATAGACCAACAACAATAAAAAGATGGTAAGGCCGAATGATTCTAAGTGAGAGTCATTCGGTTTTTTGTATGAAATTGATTTGGATGTGTTTATTAGACAGACTGATAGATGTATGTTCTCTTTATCATGATGTTATTGTGTAGATACTCTTGGTAAAAGTCTACACGAATTTCTTTGACAAAAAACGCCAATAAGTCTATAAGAATGTGATAAACTGTTTTCAGATACATAGATCGATTACTTTAGGCATCGAAAGGTGAGATAGACATGCGTCATACACGAAAAGGATTGATTGTGACAGGTCTCGCAACAAGCTTCCTTTTAACAGGTTGTTTTGGAGATGAGCCTGACCCAAAAGAAACACTGAATGCATTTTTAGAAAATTGGTCAGCTGAACAATTTGAAGAAATGTATGCAAAGCTTGATGAAGCAACAAAACAAAATGTAACGCAGGATGAATATATAGAACGAATGACGATACTGTATGAACAGATGCAGGCAAACTCGCTGCAACTGGAAGCGGTTTACCCAGATAATGAGGAGGAGGACGAGCCGGAGGATGGTGTTTACACTGTTCCTTTAAATGTAGAGATCACAACGTCAATTGGTGAGCTTGCGTTTGAAGAAGATATCTCGTTAACTCTTGAAGAGCAAGAAGAGGGAGAAAACTGGGTCGTTAATTGGCAGGATACGCTCGTCTATCCTTCATTATCTGAAGGAGGCGGATTTGAGCTTGCTTCTATTCAGCCCACTCGTGGGGAGATTTTTGATCGGAACGGGAATGGACTTGCAGTTAATGGTGAGGTTTTGCAGATAGGTAGTGTGCCTGGAAGAATTGAGGACCGAGAAGAATTTGTTAGTGAGTTTTCTGAAGTCACTGGCGTATCGCGTGAAACGATTGAGTCAAGGCTCGATCAATCTTGGGTAACGGACGAAGCTTTTGTACAAATTCACTTTGCTCCAGCTTCCCAAATTGAATGGGCTCAAGAGGAATTAAGAGATGGTATTCCCGGTGCAAGCTACGAAGTTCATGAAGGGCGCGAATACCCATACGGTGAAAGTGCCGCTCACATAACTGGATACATTCGTGACATTACAGCGGAGCAGCTTGAGGAATTTAAAGATAAGGGCTATGGTCCAAACGATAAGCTAGGCCAAACGGGACTTGAGCGGGCATATGAAGAACGACTTCGAGGCAAAAGTGGGGGCGTTCTTTACACAAAAAATGGTGATGATAGAGAAGAGGCTATCCTCGAGACAGAGGCAGAGGATGGGGAAGACATTACGCTGACGATCGACATGGAGTTACAACAGGAAATCTCTGATGAAATAGGAGATGACTCTGGTACAGCAACAGCCATTCATCCGACAAATGGTCAGGTGCTGGCACTCGTTAGTAAGCCTTCCATTGATCCGAATTTATCTTCATTTGGATTAACACAAAGGCAGCGTGAAGATTTAGGAACAGAGGATGAGCCTCAATTAAATCGCTTTGCTCAAACCTATTCACCGGGATCAACCTTCAAGCTGTTAACAGCAGCTATGGGTCTTGAAGCAGGGACACTTGATCCAAATGAAACGATGGATGTAGATGGATTAAGCTGGCAACCAGAAGGCTCCGATTGGGGAGGCTATGATGTCATACGTGTTCATGATTACGAAGAACCTGTTGACCTTCGTAAGGCATTAGTTTATTCCGATAACATCTACTTTGCCCAGCAGGCCCTAAGCTTAGGCGAAGAAGAATTTACAAATCGAGCGAATGAGTTTGGATTTGGAGAAGAGCTTCCGATTCCGCTGTTCCATACATCGACATTAATGGCTGAGGACAGTATGGCAAACGATATTCAGCTTGCGGATAGTGGGTATGGTCAGGGACAAATTCAAATGAACCCTCTTCATCTCGGATTAACGTATACTACTTTAGTGAATGAAGGAAATATGATTAAACCGGTTTTGGAGCTTGATGATGAGGCAGGAGTATGGAAAGAGGGGCTCATGACACCAGATCATGCAGAGCTACTTCAACAGGATCTAGTGGATGTTCTTGAAGATCCTCTAGGAACAGCAAGAGCTGCTGCAGTTGATGGCGTGCGAATTGCAGGAAAAACGGGAACGGCTGAACTGAAGGCAACAAGAGATGATCCGGGTAAGGAACATGGTTGGTTTGTCGCGCTTGAGGCAAATGACGCCCCTGAGCTACTTGTTGTCATGATGATTGATGATGTGAGTGATAAGGGGGGAAGCGGATACGTGGTTGATAAAGTCGCTCCAATCCTAGAATCAAATCTTCGCTAAGTCAGTCACTTTTCATAGGCAAATAGCATAGCATACATGGATTGCCCTAACAGGGAGGGAAGTACATGTATCCAATGAATCAATCAAGACAATTCAGACGTCCCGGGTATGGTCGTCCTCCATTTGGAGGTTTTGGAGGGTTTGGTGGTGGATTTGGCGGCGGGTTGCTAGGTGGATTCCTAGGAGGTTTTGCTGGAAGTACGCTTTTCCAGCCTCAACCATACGGTTATTATTATCCTCCTTACCCGTATCCCTATCCGCCATACTCACCGTACCCTTATCCATATTACCGGTCATAGTAAAAAGGCTGTCAGAACACTGACAGCCTTTTTTTAGTAATAACCGACTCCACCAATAATAACAAATAGGATGAAGAGAAGAACAATCAATGCGAAGAAGAATCCTGTACCTCCGCCTTTTTTGTAACCTGGATAGCCACAAGGCTGACAAGGAGCGCCGTAGCCGTAATATGGTTGACCATAGTATGGCTGAGCGTATCCTCCACCATAGTAACCCATATGAATATACCACCTTTCCTTTTAGTACAACATATGGAATGGTTCTATGATTGGTGTATCCTGTATGAAGAATTAGGCGAGTCTTGAACTAGTTTTGAAAGTAGACTTGAATACCATCATGAATGGCGTTAGCTGAGTTTTCTCTAAAGCTTGAAGACTTCATTCGTTCAGCTTCATCAGCATTTGTGATGAAACCGAGCTCGAGTAATGTGGCAGGCATTGCTGTATTACGTAATACACTAAAGTTGGCATCCTTCACACCACGATCGCGAGTGCCTAGTTGACTCACGAGCTCGTTTTGAATGTTTCCAGCAAGGCGTCGTCCATTTGAACTTGTTGGAAAGTGATACGATTCTGTTCCGGTAGCACTTGTCGCTGCGGCTGCATTTGCATGAATACTAACAAAAATATCTGCATTGGCCCGATTGGCGATAGCTGCCCGTTCTTCAAGAGCGATAAATTGGTCAGATGAGCGTGTCATAATGACGTTGGCTCCAGATGCTCGAAGCTTGTCCGCTGCTCGTTGCCCCACATCAAGAACAACATCCTTTTCCTGCAGTCCATTTGCAACAGCACCTGGATCATTTCCACCATGACCTGGATCAATAACAACTGTTTGTCCAGCTACTGAGGCTGCGTTTCCACCACTTGATGTTCCAGTTGAAAGGTATTCTGTTGCTATGTAGCCAGTTTGTCCATTATAATCAATCGATGCCCAACCACTTTTGGCATCTACGTATGTAACCTTTTCTCCACTAGAGAGTGATCCAATGATCTGACTTGATGTACTAGGTTCTGCACGTACATTTAATGTGCCCTCAACATTTACAACCCCAGTTTGTGAAGCATGTGCTAAAGCAGGTGCTACTATGGATCCGACCATGAATAGTAAAAATAGTAGACCGGCAAGACGATTTGATTGTTTCACAGATTCAACTCCTTTTTCGCTTTAATATGAGAATGTGGGTTCATTATACAGAACCATGTGATGGTTTCAAAGAATGCGAGAAACGTAGTAAAAACGTAGAAAGAGTCGAAGGTCCTGCTTTGTTACGCTTTTCATGTCAAGTTAAAAGCCTGTAACAGATCAGGGGTTTGAAGGGGGAGACGGCTTTGCAGGAAACAAATGAATCTTGGGAAAAATGCGAAGAGATTAATACCTGCTTCAAGGACTATGAATAAACAGTTATTGGATAATAGAATATACAAAAGAACGGTTTTAAAAAAACTAGCAAAACAGCATGATTTAAGAACAAAAGAGGATGTGTGCAGATGTATGTAAAGGTTACTCTTTACCTATTAATTGGATTGGCTGTTTTATATGTTCTTTTTTTACAGATTAAAATTTATCAATATAGTCATCAGGAACAACCAGATCAAGCAGATTATTTAATTATTCTTGGGGCAAGAGTTAAAGGAGAGAAGCCATCGTTAAGTCTTCAATATCGAATTGATGCAGCAGCCGAGTATCTTCTTAAAAATGAGCAAACGATTGCAATTGCATCCGGTGGACAAGGACCTGATGAGGGAATATCTGAGGCATTGGCGATACAACGGGGACTTGTACTGCTTGGTGTTGAAGAGGAACGGATTTATTTAGAGGATCGTTCAACCTCTACATATGAAAACCTCCAATTTTCAAAGGAGTTCATTGATGACTCACACTCAAAGGGGATTGTAGTGAGCAACAGCTTTCACTTATATCGAGCTGTTCTTATGGCTGAAGATCAAGACCTTGACGTAACAGGACTTCCTGGTAAAACCCCAAGAATCTCAGTGGTGCAAATGCATCTCAGAGAATACGCGGCCCTAACGAAACTATATCTTGACTTGTTGTTGAAATAGAGAGGATATAAAAAGAAGGCAAGTGATTCTGTGATGGAATCATTTGCCTTTGTCTTATTTCTATCACTTCACCGACATGGGCAGATGAATCGTAAATTGATCTTTCTCCAATTCAGTGTCTTTATAAAAGTTGTATTGATCAAGAAAAGGGGAGTACGTTTTAACGGTTACCTCTGTACTATTTGAAGGAATGGATAAAAGACGTAGATAGCCTTGGCCACCCATTGGACCACTTTGGTAATCGGCAAGTAACTGATACACAGTGCGATCAGGGATGCCATCTCCATCATCATCAAAACGATCCACTTTTTTATTCGCACCGTGATAGTGTCCACATAATACGACGTTTATGTTAGCATGTTTCGCGACAAGCTCTTTAAAAAGAAACTCGCCTTGTTCAGATCGGGTTCCATCTGCTTTTAAATACTCATGCACATTTAAAAATACCAGTCGTTCTGGATAGTCGTTAAGGACTGAATGTGCCCACTTAAGATCCTTTTCTGTCATGCCCCATCCTAAATAAAGCATGAGTAAGTCTCGATCTCCGACTGTGACAAGGTCAAAATGATTTCGATTATTTTGATCCGTTCCTGCAAATTCCTTTTGATGCTTAAATCGTTTTTCACCAAAATAATGGGTATACTTCTCATAATCAACTCTGGAATGACCGACATCATGATTTCCAGCAAGAACGCCGTAAGGAACCTGTGAATGATCAAGCTTCTTTAAGGCTTTATGTGCCGTTTTCCATTGATCTTTTTCTTGATATTGGTCAATAATATCACCTGTATGGACGGCATATTTAATTTGATGTGAGACTTGGTTTTCCTTTATCCATTCGGTCATCTTAAAAAAAATCTCTGGATAGTCTTTTGCGTAATACTGTGTATCCGTCATCCAGACTATGGTGTCGGATGTTGAACTTGCTTCTGCGTGATCCACTGATGATTGACAGATCGTTATCGTGCTTACAATAAAGAAAACTAAACAGATGCGACTTCCCATTAGCGTAATCTTTTTCAACCCTGCACCTCCATTCATGACCTTAGGATGAACAGGACGAGGGATGGTTATGTATAATCAGTTATGAAGATATGCAAAGTATCGTCATTGATCTAAATTATATTTCTCTGTTAGATACTGAATGAACTCTCCTGATTGAAAATCTTCAACTAACGCGTCTAAAAAAGTATAATACAGTAGAGACTCTTTGGTTTTTTTGATCATTCGTAAGGCTTCGTGATAATCGGCTTCTGACTCAGAAGCATTTAGCATGGATTCATATTTAACTTGAGCTTCTTGAATGGTAAGTGCGTTTTTTTGAACGTCATTTTTCCAAAGCTTTGTAAAAAAAGCAGAAAAGATTTGAATGAAATCTCCTCTCGTTTGATAAAGGTCTTTACGCTCTTCTCTTCTATATACACGCTCAATGAGCCTATCATCTAAAAGTCTCCGTACACCAAGACTCATACTTCCTTTACTCATCCCCGTTTGCTCTCTTAAATCATCCAGGGTCATCGGTCCGTTGTGTAGATAGAGTGCAGAATAGATTTGCCCAACCGAGCGACTGCCTCCATACATTTCAACCGTTTCTGCCATGCTTTTTTTTATCATTTGATGAATAGCAATTATGTCATCACTTGGGTTAAGATTGTTCATTGTAAAATCACCTCATGTTTATGAAAAAGATGAATGACTTTCATCGTTTAGTAGCCATAGTATAAACATGAGCTAATTCAAAAATCAATGCATGTTAAATATATGGGATGAATTCCATCTTAAAGGAGACTCGCTTGTATATTTCTTTTTCATTAAGGTTGTCTCTTTCTTTTGCCTGATAGTGGGGGTCATGGTACGATAGACCTTAGAATTAGATAGGAGGCAAGACGATGGAAGAACTAAATCAATGGTTTGAAAAAGGATTAAGTCGCTACGCATATATCCACTCCATGCAAGTGAATCAAGAGAATCTATTAAAAATATATAACTCTTTTCATTTAGATCCATTTGAAAAGGAATCCCTACAATTGCTGCAACCAAAGAAATACCGAGCACTTATTATCACTGCAGATTGGTGTGGCGATGCCATGGTTAATCTTCCTATCTTCATGAGAATTGCAGACGAAGCTTTAATTGAGACACGGTATTTTATTCGTGATGATCATTTAGAACTAATGGACCAGTATTTAACAAATGGAACAGCAAGGTCTATTCCAATCATCGTCCTTATTGATCAGGATGGCAAAGAAGTCATGAGATGGGGTCCACGAGCACCAGAGCTTGAAGAATTTGTGGCAGAGAAAAAAGCTCAGTTGCCTGAAAAGGAAGCAGATGGTTTTGAAGCTGCATTTAAACAGTTTGTTAAAGAAATGACAAGCACTTATACACAGGACCATACGAGCTGGGACTGGATAAAAAATGATCTTTTAAAGGCTCTTCAAAAAACGGTTTAAACCTGGCGACGAGGCTAGGACAAGCTAAGTGAGACGAACGATCCCTAAGTGGGGCCGTTCGTTGTTTGTATAGAGTGAATCGTACCCGCTTACATATACGTTAACTCATTGAATACACAAGATCTTGATTTGTTTGATATGAGAGGAGGCAGCTTATGCATGCAGCAAAACAAATAGAAACGATAATTGAAAATATCGAGCGTGTGGTTGTTGGAAAACGAAAAGAAATCAGCCTGAGCTTAGTTGCAATACTTGCAGGGGGGCATGTACTTCTTGAGGATGTACCTGGAGTTGGTAAAACAGTGATGGTAAAAGCCATTGCCAAATCATTCGGAGCACATTTCAAACGAATTCAATTCACTCCGGACCTTCTACCGTCTGATGTAACAGGCGTGTCGATCTATAATCAAAAGTCACAAGAGTTTGAATTTAGAAGAGGTCCGATTATGGCAAACATTGTTCTTGCTGATGAAATTAATCGTACCTCACCAAAAACACAATCATCCTTGCTTGAAGCGTTAGAGGAAGGTCACGTTACAATTGATGGCGACACACATGCAATTGATCAGCCATTTTTCGTTCTGGCTACACAAAACCCAATTGAATACGCAGGAACCTTTCCTTTACCAGAAGCGCAGTTAGACCGTTTCCTACTAAAAATTAAGCTAGGGTATCCAACCCCAAGTGAAGAATTAGACATACTAAATCGCCTGGAGAACCAACACCCACTCGATCAGATTACCCCAGTACTGGATACAGCCGACCTATTACAGCTCCGAGCGCAAGTGGGATCTATTTATATTGATGAAGCCATGAAGTCCTACCTTGTTCAAATTGTGCAAGAAACAAGAAACGATGAATTGATTAGTCTTGGGGTTAGTCCGCGTGGCTCAATTGCTCTATTAAAGGCAGCGAAAGCACTTGCACTGGTAAATGGGAGAGATTATGTTCTACCAGACGATATTAAGTACCTGGCTGCTCCAGTACTTGCTCACCGAATGACGCTTTCAACACAAGCACGAATGAGCGGAGTGACAACACACGAAGTCATTGAAAAATTGATTAATCGAATTGGGGTTCCTGTTCCAAAAAGGAGGCTTACTTCTTCGTGAGGAAGAGGCGACATCTCATTCAAACGATGTTAAAAGGACTAGCAGCAATTCTCGTCGTAGGAGGTTGTTTCACTTATGCAATGTTCCAAGGAGGATTTGTTAGTTGGTTCTTATTTTATAGCGTGATCATTGTAGGACTTATTATGACCATCTCGATACTCTTTCCAGCTGTCTTTACCCCAAACCGAACATTAGCTAGGACAACGTGTTACTCAGGTGAAGCGGTGGAGGTTACAATTACAGTTAAGAAACATAGGTTTCAGCCTTTTATGTATTTAACTGTGGAAGATTCTGTTCCTTCTCATATAGGGCAGGTAACAGATACGCGAGCTATGTTCTTTTTCACAACCGCTAAGACCTTATCCTTCACGTATCGTCTATCGAACCTAAAGAGGGGGTGTTATGATTTTCATGACATTCACCTAACATCAAGTGATTTCTTTGGATGGTTCGAAAAAAGACAAAAGGTAAATGTTGATACAGAGCTTGTTGTGTATCCTAGGTACCATAAAATAGGAGATATCCAGGCCTTTCAAACGCCAAATCATTCAAACGGAGTCTCAGCAACATCTTCGTTAAAAGATGAAGAGCGATCCCTAGCGGGTGTCAGGAGGTACGTTCCAGGAGACCGGTTAACAAGTATTAATTGGAAGCAATCAGCGAGAAGAAAAGAACTCATGACCAAAGAATTTGAAACCTACGAAGGCAAGCGAACGATTATCGCGTTTGATCCGTATCGGCAAACGGTCACACCTAAACAGTTTGAAGATGTTGTGGAACAGGTAGCATCCATTGCATCTACATTTATTCAAGCAAATGTTGATAGTCAGATCGCAGCCTATCATAACAATCAGCATTGGATGATTGAAGACTTGCAAGCTCATACATGGGAAAGGGTGTTGAGGATGCTTGCAACGATTGAATCGAATCACCAACCAGCCCCGTCGATTCACCCAATTTATAGTCAATGGACCAATCAAACGGTTATCTATATATGTGCTGAGTTGGATCAAAAGGTGATTCATACGATTGAAAGGCTAGCTTTGGAGAAAATCGATGTAAAGGTCTGTCTTTTAGAGTTTGAGCCTGAGCAAGTTAGCTTGGCAGAACAGCTTCGTGTAAAAGGCATTGAACCGATCTACATGACGTCTTAGCAAGGAGGAAGGTATCTATTGAATCAAAGAAGAAAACACATCCATTATGGTCGAGATGGATTCCTTTACGGCTTAAGCTTCTTGCTACTACTGGAGTGGTTGTTACCTTTACCATTGATGACAGACACAGGATCAATTAGATATTTTTTGATTGCGACATTTCTCTTTTTTCTTGTTTCCTTCTTACAAACACCACTTTTTGTTAGTTTTTTGGCGAGAGTGGTTGTCATTGGGGGAAGCTTATATGTTTTGTTTCCTGCTGGAGGAGTCACTCCGCTTGAATGGATTCCATTATTTTTCTCAGATCTAACCACAAGTACTTGGAGCATTCTGACAGGGAACTGGTATGACCTATCTGACGTATTTCGAAGCTTTTTATTTCTAATCCTGCTCTCGATCATGAGCTTTTTACTTTTTTACTGGACAGTTTATTTAAGGAGGATCTTCTTTTTCCTCTTATCAACTGTTCTCTATATCACAGTAATTGACACATTTACAATGTACGATGCAACCATAGCTATAATTCGTGTTATGGGTATTGGAGTATTGTTGCTTGGATTCATGTATATGTATCGAACCATCGAAGCTAATCGATACGTGAACACTCCGCGCTTATTACCCATTCGAATAGGACTTGTCATTACAGGTTTATTCGTTGTAACAGGCTTTATTAGCTTACTTCTTCCAAAGCCAGATCCTCAGTGGGACGACCCCGTTCCGTTTCTCCAGGCTGCAGTGACAGGTGAGGGGACGGGTCAAGGAGGTACTCGCAGAATCGGATATGGAAATAACGATGAGCGGCTTGGTGGGGGTTTTGTTGATGATGATACACCTGTTTTCCTGGCAACCGTAGAAAGAGGCGTGTACTGGAGAGGTGAGACAAAAGATTTCTATACTGGAGCTGGGTGGGAGCAATCAACAACTGCTTCAGGAGGATACCGGGGTACTATAAATTTTGAAACGACAGAAGCCGCAGAACGTTCAATTAAAGAAGCGAATGTAAAGATGTACAATCAGATGCGTTTCTCACATCTGTTTTACCCGGGGGAATGGTATTCACAAACGGTTGAGGAGTATCAAAACGACCCCGTTGTACTAGATGAGTACACGCAAAAAGCTGAAATCCTCTCTGGAGGAGAAGCTCTATCACCTCAGGAATATACCTTTGAGTATATGGATACAAGCTACAATATTGATGGTCTTAGAAATGTAACTGGATCGGATAATAACTTAGAGTTAAATGAGTATTACACTCAACTTCCCGACACCATTCCAGAAAGAGTGTATGAGTTAGCGGAAGAGCTGACTGCAGAGGCAACTAATCGATATGATCAAGCGAAGGCGATTGAAGATCATTTTCGTGGTCCGGAGTTTACATATGAAACACAGGATGTTGCTGTTCCAGAGGCAGGTCAGGATTACGTTGATCAATTTCTTTTTGAGACACAGCAAGGGTATTGTGATAATTTCTCCACATCAATGATCGTTCTGCTACGGACGCTTGATATTCCAGCAAGATGGGTGAAGGGTTTTACAGCAGGAACAATGGTGGATGTTGGGGATGGGGCGAACAGCTACACGATTTCCAATTCAGATGCCCACTCATGGGTTGAGGTTTACTTTCCTGGAGAAGGCTGGGTTGCCTTTGAACCTACCAAAGGATTTACAAATACGTATGCGTTCGATCAAGAATTTGAAAATGAAGCTGATCCAGTAGAGGTACCTGATCGCGAAACAGATCAAGAGGAAGAAGAAACAGAAGAAGTGAATGAAGAGGAAGTGGAGGAAGAAGTCGAAGAGGAAGATCAAACGGAGCCGGCAGTTGCAGCGGATCAGAATTCTTCATCTTCACCTGTTGGGTTATGGGTGACAGCCGTCATTCTGTTTTTACTTTTATCTCTATTCATTATCTATCGTAAGAGACTGATTACCTCAGTGGTTCTCCTGTATTACCGCTCGAAAAAAGACGAGCATGTATTTAATCAAGCGTATGAAAGACTGTTGTGGCTCCTAAAGTTAAATGGATACGAGAGAGAATCGAGTGAAACGTTAAGTGAATTTGCAGCTCGTTTGGATCAACAATTTGGATTTAGCGACATGAGTGTATTAACGTGTGAGTATGAGCACACATTATATAGTGGAAAGCCAGCTGTTAATGGATGGGCTAGGCAAAGGCACCATTGGGAACGAATTGTTATGAAAATCAAACCTTGACCACTTAAGGTGTGCCTTGTTAAAATAAGTCGGTGTATAGCAGAAGCTACGAATATCAGATGTTTTAACTTCTTAAGGCCAATGCAACGTGCATTCTGATATGAAGCTGCTGGTATTCTGCCAAAGATTCACAATAAGGCAGAGTATCAGCTTTTTTCTTTACGTATGACTTCATGGCAGAATTGTACAATTTAATAGGAAAAGGATGGAAGATCATGACTGAATTTGATCAAGAAATGATTGTTGTTCTCGACTTTGGAGGACAATACAATCAGCTGATTACAAGACGTATCCGTGATTTTGGGGTGTACAGTGAGCTTCACTCACACAAGATTACAGCTGAGGAAATAAAAAAATTAAATCCAGTAGGAATTATCTTCTCTGGTGGACCGAACAGTGCGTACGTGGAAGGTTCTCCACACTGTGATCCAGCCATCTATGATCTAGGTGTGCCAATTCTTGGGATCTGTTACGGAATGCAGTTAATGACTCAGCACTTCGGTGGTAAGGTAGAAGCTGCTTCTCATCGCGAATATGGTAAAGCGATTATCAGTGTTCAAAATCAATCTGAAGTATTTAAAGGACTTCCTATCGAACAATCTGTATGGATGAGCCATGGTGATAAGATCGTGGCGCCGCCTGAAGGATTTGTTGTCGATGCATCCAATCCATCTTGCCCAGTTGCGGCAATGAGTAATGAATCAGCAAACCTATACGGAGTGCAATTCCATCCGGAAGTTCGCCACTCTGAATTTGGGGACGAGCTCCTCAAGAACTTTACCTTTGAAGTGTGTAAGGCTAAAGGCAACTGGTCTATGGAAAACTTCATTGAGGTTGAAACGGAAAAAATCCGTGAGCAAGTTGGAGACAAGCACGTATTATGCGCACTAAGTGGTGGCGTAGACTCTTCAGTTGTAGCTGTTCTTTTACATCAGGCCATTGGCGATCAATTAACGTGTATGTTTATTGATCACGGACTTCTTCGCAAAGGCGAAGCAGAGAGCGTAATGAAAACATTTAGCGAAGGATTCAATATGAACGTCATTAAAATTGACGCAGCTGATCGCTTCCTTTCTAAGCTTCAGGGTGTATCTGATCCTGAGCAGAAACGTAAAATCATTGGTAATGAATTCATTTATGTGTTTGATGAAGAATCAGCAAGCCTTAAAGATATGGATTTCCTTGCACAAGGAACCCTATATACAGATATCATTGAAAGTGGAACTGATACAGCCCAAACGATTAAATCGCACCATAACGTAGGTGGTCTTCCTGAAGACATGCGTTTTGAACTGATTGAACCATTAAAAGCGTTATTCAAAGATGAGGTTCGTAAAGTTGGTTCAGAGCTTGGTATTCCAGATGAAATCGTTTGGAGACAACCTTTCCCAGGTCCAGGTCTTGGTATCCGGGTGCTTGGAGAAATTACGGATGAGAAGCTTACAATTGTTCGTGACTCAGATTACATTCTGCGCGAAGAAATCAAAAAAGCAGGACTTGACCGTGAAATCTGGCAGTACTTCACAGCCCTTCCTAACATGCGTAGCGTAGGTGTTATGGGTGATGCGAGAACATACGATTACACAGTCGGTATCCGTGCCGTAACATCAATTGATGGTATGACAAGTGACTGGGCTCGTATCCCTTGGGATGTACTCGAGCTAATTTCTACACGTATTGTAAACGAAGTAGCTCATGTAAACCGCGTCGTGTATGACATTACGAGTAAGCCACCAAGCACAATTGAGTGGGAGTAAGAACAACAGCCTCTGAGAGATTATTCTCAGAGGTTTTTTTATGATGAAGGTCTTTCATAATTTAATATCACATTATCCCAATTGATACAAGGCGTTAATGTTGCTAGTCTACACTAGACATAGATTAAAAAAGGGAGGAATGGAAATGAATCGTTTACGATACGTTGGCATGACAGGTATTGTGCTACTTGCATTTACTTCTGAGGCAAAAGCAGAAGAGACAACCATCCAGATCCTACATACAAACGATGTACATGGACGAGCCTTTGAAGGTGAATTTGATGGAATGGGTTATGCGAAGCTAGCGACACTCATCGACGAAACACGTTCTGAAAACGCCTTATTACTCGATGCGGGTGATACGTTTCACGGCACAACATTCGCTTCTCTTGAGGAAGGAGAAACGATTGCACAAGCATTAAATTTGCTAGACTATGATGCGCTTGTTCCTGGAAACCATGATTTTAATTATGGCCTAGAGCGACTTCGTGAGCTTGAAGGATCGTTGGATTTCCCGATCATTGCGGCTAATGTTTTAAACAATGAGCAAAAAACGTTCTTTGATCCATATCTAATTAAAGAAGTAAATGGTACGAAGATAGGCATCTTTGGTCTCGCCACCCCAGAAACCGAATACAAAACCCACCCGAACAATGTTCGTGATGTAACATTTGAAGATCCGTCCATCACCGCTAGTCGGATGGTCGAAGAGCTTAAAGGTGAGGGTGTGGATGTGATTGTTGCTTTAGCACATCTTGGTATTGATGAATCCAGTGAGTTTACAAGTGAAAAAGTAGCTGAGGATGCTCCGGGCATAGATGTAATCATTGACGGACACAGTCATTCTGAATTAAAAATTGGAATGGAGGCAGGCAATGAAACACTCATTGCTAGTGCCGGAGAATACACTCAAAATCTTGGTGTAGTTGAACTCGTTATTGAGGACGGTGATCTCATAGATCGGAGTGCACGTTTAATTAATCAGGCCGAGGTTGAAGAGATTGAACCTGATCAAGAGATGGTTTCCCTTTTAGAAGCGTTAGAAGAAGCCCAGCAGGACATTCTAGCAGAACCCGTTGGAGAAACAAAGGTAGAATTAAACGGGGAACGTGAGCAGGTGAGAGTAGAAGAAACTAATCTAGGAAATTTAATTGCTGATATGTTACGCGAATCAACAGACGCTGATGTGGCCTTAACAAATGGAGGAGGAATACGAGCCTCTGTCGCTGCTGGTACCATCACAAAAGGGGACCTTGTGGAAGTCTCTCCATTTGGAAACTACGGAGTGACTAAGGATGTAACGGGTGAGCAGCTTTTGGAAATACTAGAAATTGGGGTGAAAGATTACCCTGAACCAAGTGGTGGGTTTCCGCAAATAAGTGGCTTTTCCTTTTCTGTAGATGAATCAAAGCAGCTGGGGGATCGGGTTCATTCAGTCACTGTAGATGATACGCCATTAGACATAGCTAAAACGTATACGTTAGCAACGAATGATTTTCTAGCAAGCGGTGGTGATGAATATGAGCTACTGGCCGATCTCCCTATTAACAATGAGTATAGTGCGCTAGATGAGTTATTGATTTCATACTTAGGCGAATCAGGTGAAATCGCACCTAAGGTAGAGGGACGTATACAATTTGGAGAGCTCGAAGAAGAAGGGTCCAGTGACAAAGCAGTTCAAACCGAATCAGATTCTTCTTATATTGTTCAACCAGGTGATACACTATTTAAGATAGGACTACGTGAAAATGTAACCTGGAAGACATTGATGGAATGGAACTCAACGATCAAAGACGAAGACTTGATCTATGCAGGTGAAACAATTAATTTTTCTGAAGAACCAAGTCAAAAGTAAAAAAATTGGCGAGCTTACCATTCCAGTTTCTACCATAAACAAATCGAATAAGCTAGTAAAACACACAAGAGTGAGCAATCTATTTTGTGTGTTTTTATTCGTTTTCCGAATAATGCATATGAAATCGCAATCATTGTTCGGTTTTTATTGACAAATTGAATGAAGGTTGCTAAGATCAATTCATAAACAACCACATATCAATTCTCGTATATTCGCGGAAATATGGTCCGTGAGTCTCTACAAGCTGCCTTAAAGAGCTTACTACGATGTTATCCCATCAGAGGACGTTTGGTCTTCTATTTTGCTGATAATGTGTACGCTCGGAGTAGAATGCTCGGAGCTTATTTTTATGGGGAAATCCCCCAAGGAGGAGCAGCATGGATCGATTTTTTGGATTAACAGAAAAAGGTACCACTATAAAAAGAGAGGTAATCGCCGGACTTACAACCTTTTTGGCCATGGCATACATTCTGGGTGTTAACCCGTTAATCCTTGGTGATGCAGGGATGGATATGAATGCAGTGTTTGTGGCAACAGCCTTATCGGCCATGATCGGGTCTATTATTATGGGACTAGTTGCAAATTACCCTATTGGTTTGGCTCCGGGAATGGGTATCAATGCGTTCTTTGCTTATACTGTTGTCTTAGGCATGGGATTAAGCTGGCAAGCGGCATTGTTTGCTGTATTTATCTCAAGCATTATCTTTTTACTTATTACGGCATTTAAAATTAGAGAAATCATCATTAATGCGATCCCTGCTGAATTAAAGCATGCAGCAGGCGCAGGTATCGGTTTATTTATCGCGTTTATTGGTTTGAAGAATGCTGAGATTGTTGTGGCGAATCCTTCTACTTTTGTTGCGCTAGGAGATCTAACATCTGGACCTGTATTACTTGCTGTCTTTGGTGTAATCATTACATCCATTTTTGTAGTTGTTGGTCTAAAAGCCGGTGTATTTTATGGTCTTGGTATCACAGCCATTGTTGGTATTATCTTTGGTTTAGTAGGAAGACCAGAGGCAATTGTTGCACCAGTGCCAAGTCTATCACCAACTTTATTTGCAGCTTTTGATATTAGTAGCTCTGAAATCTTTAGTACACAAATGCTTGTAGCTATTCTTACTTTCTTATTTGTTACGTTCTTTGATACAGCAGGTACCTTGTTTGCTGTAGCGAGTCAAGCTGGATTTGTAAAAGATAATAAACTTCCTAGAGCAGGGAGAGCCTTATTCTCCGATGCAGCTGGTGGAACAATTGGATCACTATTAGGTACTTCAACTACTACTGCTTATGTAGAATCTACTTCTGGTGTTGTGGTAGGCGGACGAACTGGACTGACTGCAATTGTTACGGGTCTCCTTTTCTTAGTCGCCTTGTTCTTCTCACCTTTACTCACTGTTGTTACTGGTCAAGTAACCGCAGCAGCACTTATTATTGTTGGGGTTATGATGACATCTTCTCTACGTTTGATTGATTGGACACGTATGGAAATTGCAATCCCTGCATTTATTACGTTCTTGACGATGCCACTTACGTACAGTATCGCAAATGGAATTGCGCTTGGATTCATTCTTTACCCTATTACAATGGTTGTAAGTGGAAAAGGAAAAACAGTTCATCCGATTATGTACTTCTTATTTGTTGTCTTTGTTCTGTACTTTGCATTCTTGAGTCATTAAAAGTCTTAAGCAAAGAGTCTGGGACATAACTAAAAACCAATTTGAAAAGGCGAATGATTCGATTGCAGAATCATTCGCCTTTCGTAATTTTAATTGAACGAGCGGAAGGAGAACCCTTGAATCCTACGGAACAGAACGCGGTGAAGACACTGTAGCGGGATTTGCTCTATTTGTGTTTTACTCGCTACATTCATGTTATGTCTCGCCCTTTTTTTGTATTATCGTATCTTCGCATACACACACGTATCTCGTAACTCATTACGATCAATCGCTTTAGCTTCCTGCTTCAATACTGCCTCGAGTTCAAAGTTCAGCCTTACAGCAATCGCACGGCTTTTCACGTTTTTTGCATCGCAGCGAATTTCAACTCTGCGTGCGTTTAATTCTTGAAACGCAAAGGTTGTAATCCCCTGAACGGCTTCAGTCATATAGCCTTTTCCACTATAATCTGTTCGAATCCAATAGCCAATCTCTACTTTCGGAACGTCCCAATCAATACGATGGAGACCGGATGAGGCTACAAGTTCTCTAGTTTCTTTATGGAATACGAGTAGGCGAAGGTCTTTTCGAGTTAAAAAATTGACGTGAGCTTCGCGGATGTTTGCTTCTGTAAGCTCTGGTGATTGTTCAAAATGAGCAAACGGCAACCACGGTTTTAGCTGCTCAATTGATGAGCTTACCGCTTCGTACATCTTCGCGCCATCGCCTGGTTTTGGAGCTCGAATGAGTAATCGTTCGGTTTCAAAGCTGTCTGGAAAATCAATCATTAAGGGATTCATTTGTTTCACCTCATCTTTAGTTCTCTACAGTTTACTTTAATGAAAGGTACCTGCCAATAGAATAAAATGAATATTTTCCCTATTGCGTGGCACGATAAGTGTATTAACGAGTGAGGTGGAACAAACATGCCTTCTGTCTATTCAATCAGTACATACGCACCTCCCCACAAGCTTCGTCAAGAGGACACTATGGAGTTCGCGCGGGAGTTATTTAGTGAAAGCTTTGAAGACATCGAGCGTCTCTTAACCGTGTTTGGTAATGGACAAATTGATGAGCGTTATTTTGCGGCGCCGATGGAGTGGTTCCACGCACCACATACGTTGAAAGAACGAAATGATTTATTTATTGAACTTGCTGTAAAGTATGGCGTTGCTGCGATTCGGAATTGTCTTCAAAACAGCACCTTTTTAAAAAGAAGAGTGGGTGTGGATGAGATTGATGCCATCATTTGTGTAACTAGCTCAGGTATGTCTACGCCAGGATTGGAAGCACGAATGATGAACCATCTTTCATTTGATAAGCACACAAAACGAATTCCAATATGGGGGCTGGGCTGTGCTGGAGGAGCTGCGGGGTTAAGCCGAGCCTTTGAGTATTGTCAGGCTCACCCTGAGGAAAATGTTCTGCTCATCTGTGTGGAGTTGTGTAGCTTAACCTTTCAACAGAATGACCATTCTAAAAGTAATTTGATCGGAACCTCGCTTTTTGCAGATGGGGTGGCATGTGCCTTAGTGGGTGGAGATGAGAGTCCGCTTCGCTTTGATCTTGTAAAAGAAACATCTCCTCGCTTTCTCGGGAGCAGATCGACATTAATGCCTCAATCAGAGGATGTGATGGGATGGGATGTGCGTGATTCAGGATTGCACGTTGTCTTTTCACGAAGTATCCCGGGGATCGTAGAGAAATGGCTTGAACCAAATGTGAAGGAATTTCTGCAGTCAGAGGGGGTGCAGCTATCTGACATTGATGCCTTTGTTGCACACCCTGGTGGGAAAAAGGTGCTTGAGTCCTATGAAAAAGCATTAGGCTTTTCACCTGAAGAAACGGCTGTTTCTAGAGAAGTATTAAGAAAGTATGGAAACATGTCCTCGCCGACTGTGCTGTATGTGTTAAAAGAATTTATGGAAGCAGACAGACCACTCGGTTATCGCGGATTGATTGCTGCCCTCGGGCCAGGTTTCTGTTCTGAGCTTGTACACGTTGAGTGGGAGGGAATCGTCCATTGATACTCGTTTATCTCTTTATTGGGCTTGTCATCGTGCAAAGGCTCGCTGAAGTTGGGGTGGCTAAGTCAAATGAACGCTGGATGAAGGATCGTGGTGCTTTTGAAGCTGGAGCGAGCCATTATCCTGTCATGGTTGCTCTTCATGTTTCATTTTTCCTTTCATTATTGCTTGAGGTAACCTTAAGGCAATCAGTATGGTCGATGTGGAGCATGTTACCGCTTGTTTTCTTTTTAATTGCTCAAGCGATACGAGTATGGGCGCTGGTCACACTCGGTAGAAGCTGGAATACCAAGATTATCGTATTGCCTGGAGCTGAGCCTGTGAACCGAGGACCGTACAAGTGGATTCGTCATCCTAACTATGTGGTTGTCATCTTGGAGATCTTCTTTTTGCCGCTTGTCTTCCAGGCCTACATAACGGCTATCGTATTTAGTTTGTTGAATGTAGTAATGCTAAGCGTTCGAATTAAAGCAGAAGAAGAGGCGCTTAATCACGAAGGCAGCTATCAGCAGACGTTTAAACATGTGAGACGGTTTATTAGTATTCGAAAGAAGTAAAGGAGTCTGGGACAAAACTAAATTCAATGAGAAAATGGCGAATGATTCTACCATCGAATCATTCGCCATTCGTTCTTTTAATATTTTTTAGGAAGACACGCGGGTGTGAGGGATTCTCCTGCAGCGGATTTTTTGCTGAATTCGTGTTTTGCTAACAACATTAACGTTATGTCCCCGTCTCTTGTTTGATCTGTTCTTATTCTAGTTCGTTGAATACATCAAAAATATAAGGTTCGAAGGTAATGTTCGTTCCATCGGGAAATGAAGCCGATCCTTCAGGTGGCGTGAAGAAGGGTTCGTTGCCTACATTGATGGGAAGGGTGAACGCTTGATTGGTCGCATCATAACGCACCTCGTAAGGAAGACCTAACAGCATGTAATAGAAGAGAGGACTCGTTTCAAATTGTATGCGAGTACTCGTGTTGTTTTCGAATGTGTTTACATAGTTTAAGTTTGTCTGCACGTACAGAGCAGGCGGACTCGTGGATTGCATAAGAGATGAAATGGTTTCAATATTGAGTGCAATCACCCATTTATTGTTGAGCAGTCTGAGGTGAAATTCAAACTCATGCTCCCAATACTCGTCCCATCGAATCGTGACAGGGATATAAACTCCCTCTTCGCTTTGCTCAGGCACCTCCCCAATTACGTATCCTTCAAAAGGTTCGAACTCGTCAATTTGTTGCTCAATCTGGTCAAGATATTCATCATTTACTTGAGAAGGATCAATGAAATCTAACAAGTCGTCTGACTGAAATTGAAAATCTGTCTGCTGTAACTGTTGAAGATATTGGTTTAGTCTTTTCTCCGGTCCAGTCTGTTTTAATAGGCTGAAAAAGAAATAAGATAGAGCAACTGCACTTATGATACCTGATAGGTAAAAGAGTGTTCTTCGCCTCAACGTACATCGCCCCATTCCCTGTCATACATTGGTGTATTTATAGTTTAACGATCATTGGTGGTTCATTCAATCGATCATTGGATTTTGTCGAACGAAAGTGGCCCTCATGCTACAATCATAATGAAGAGTTTATTTAGGGGGAGTTAGGTTGGCTAAAAAACGTAAACAGCAATTTAGTGTTGCGCCGGAGGAGAGTTTAGCAGATTGTCTCGATCGAATGAAAAAGGAGGGATATCGTCCTGTTCGTCGGATGGAGAAACCTGTTTTTAAGGAAAATGGCTCAAAAACTCCAGTTATCAGCCATCAGCAGATTATTTTTGAAGGAATATTAGAGGAAGACGAACAATAATTCTTTAATTAGATATAACCGTTCGACTTTTAGTTGACACTCTTAAAAATACCTTGTAAGATTAATGTGCATTGTCGATAAAAAACGAAATAACACCTCATATAATTTTGGGAATATGGCCCATACGTTTCTACCTGATAACCGTAAATTATCAGACTATGAGGGAAGATATCGCGCTTTTGTCTACTTTTTTTCATGTAGAGTGAGTGCGTCAAAGCGCGGAATTAGCTGTCTTTCTCTCATTGTGCAGATTAGGATCTGATTCTGCGTTTTTTTGTTTGAAACAAGCAGTCATACGAGGGAGTGAATGATGGTGATGGAGCCAGTTGTTGGCGTAATCATGGGAAGTACATCTGATTGGGAAACAATGAGTCACGCGTGTGACATGTTGGATGAGTTAAATGTTCCTTATGAAAAGAAAGTCGTTTCGGCACATCGTACACCAGATCTGATGTTTCAATATGCGGAACAAGCTGTTGAACGAGGTCTGAAAGTCATCATTGCTGGAGCAGGAGGAGCCGCACATCTACCTGGTATGGTGGCAGCGAAAACGCCAATACCTGTTATTGGTGTTCCAGTTCAATCCAAGGCGTTAAATGGACTTGATTCGCTTTTGTCGATTGTCCAAATGCCAGGTGGTGTTCCTGTGGCGACCGTCGCTATTGGTCGTGCCGGTGCAACAAATGCGGGAATCCTAGCAGCACAAATTGTTGGGATAACGAATCAAGCCGTACAGGATGCCGTGCTAACCAAGCGCAAACAAACGGAAGAAGCTGTCCTTGCAAGTAGTGATATGTTATGAGTGATGTACTAGTAAAACCCGGGACAACCATCGGCATGATCGGTGGTGGACAATTAGGAAGAATGATGGCTCAATCAGCGAAGCAAATGGGTTACCGAATTGCGGTTTTAGAACCAACACACGATTCCCCTTGTGCTCAAGTCGCTGATCATGTGATTGAAGCAAAGTACGACGATCTTGACGGAGCAGCTAAGCTTGCGGAGTTAAGCGATGTAATCACATATGAGTTTGAAAACATAGATGAATCAACGGCGAAGTGGCTGACAGAACATGTTGATTTTCCACAAGGATTTGACGTGTTACGGGTTAGTCAGCATCGTCTAACAGAAAAACGAACAATTGAATCATTAGGCGTAACGGTGGCACCCTATGCAGAGGTTTCGTCACTCTCGGATATTCAATCAGCCTGTGAGACTGTTGGACTTCCGGCAGTTTTGAAAACATGTCGAGGTGGATACGACGGAAAAGGTCAAGCTGTTGTTCATACGTTTGAAGAGCTTGAGAAGGCTGCGACAGAACTCGCTCAAGCAGGCGAGCTGGTCCTAGAAGGATGGATTTCATTTCAGAGCGAGGTTTCAGTGATTGTGACGCGTTCGCGTAATGGAGAAACAAGTACCTTCCCGGTAGCCGAAAATATTCATAAGAACAATATTTTGCACCAGTCGATTGTGCCGGCGCGAATCTCTGAAGGCACGGCTGAAGAAGCGAGAGCCATTGCATTAAAGCTTGCAGAAGGTCTTGAAGTAGTTGGAACACTTGCAGTTGAGATGTTTGTTCAAGAGGATGGTCATATTCTTGTAAATGAGATTGCCCCACGTCCGCATAACTCTGGACACTATACGATCGAAGCGTGCCGGACATCGCAATTTGAACAGCAAATTAGAGCTGTATGCGGGTTACCACTTGGTAGCACGGAGCTCTTAAGGCCAGTTGTAATGGAGAATGTACTCGGTGAGGATATCAAGCCTTTATACGAGAAGCTACATCTTTTAGGTGATATTTCGCTTCATTTATATGGGAAGGCTGAAGCAAAGGAAAAACGGAAGATGGGTCATCTGACTGTTCTTGCAGATACAGTAGAGACTGCACTTAATCAGCTTGAGCAATTTAAGAAAGAAGCAACGAACTAATTTATAGATACTATATGGAGGCTTACTTACATGATTGAACGTTATACTCGTCCGGAAATGGGCGCCATTTGGACTGATGAAAACCGTTATAATGCTTGGCTAGAGGTTGAGATTGTTGCGTGTGAAGCATGGTCTGAGCTAGGAATGATTCCAAAGGAAGATGTACAAAAGATTCGCGAGCATGCGAGCTTTGACATTGCACGAATTCTTGAAATTGAAGAAGAGACAAGACATGATGTTGTTGCCTTTACACGTGCAGTATCTGAGACTCTTGGAGAAGAGCGCAAATGGGTTCATTACGGACTGACGTCAACGGATGTTGTAGATACAGCCCTTTCTTATTTACTTAAACAAGCAAATGATATTTTAGCTGCGGACTTAGATCGCTTTCTAGAGATCTTAAAAAACAAAGCCATTGAACATAAGTTTACGGTGATGATGGGCCGTACGCACGGTGTTCATGCGGAACCAACAACATTTGGTTTGAAGCTTGGCTTATGGTATGAGGAAATGAAACGTAATATTGAACGCTTTAAGCACGCAGCGGAAGGCGTACGTTTTGGTAAGCTGTCTGGTGCTGTTGGAACCTATGCCAACATTGACCCACAAATTGAGCAGCTTGTCTGTGAAAAGCTTGGACTGAATGCAGCGCCAATCTCTACTCAAACATTACAGCGTGATCGTCACGCAGAATATATGGCGACTCTTGCACTGATTGCAACGTCTGTAGAGAAATTTGCTGTTGAGATTCGTGGTCTTCAAAAGAGTGAGACGCGTGAAGTTGAAGAATTTTTTGCAAAAGGTCAAAAAGGATCGTCTGCGATGCCACACAAACGTAACCCAATCGGTTCTGAAAACATGACTGGACTGGCTCGTTTAATTAGAGGCTACATGCTGACAGCCTACGAAAACGTACCACTATGGCATGAACGAGATATCTCTCACTCATCTGCTGAACGAGTGATTTTACCGGACGCAACCATTGGTCTGAATTACATGCTAAATCGTTTCTCGAACATCGTGAAGAATCTTACGGTTTTCCCTGAGAATATGAAGCGTAATATGACGCGTACATACGGGCTTATTTACTCGCAACGCGTGCTCCTTTCTCTTATTGATAAAGGCATGGTTCGTGAGGAAGCGTATGACCTTGTTCAACCAAAAGCTACACAGGCGTGGGAAGAAGGGATTCAATTCCGCGAGCTTGTTGATGCAGAAGAGCGCATTACAGCGGTGCTATCTAAGGAAGAAATTGATGAATGCTTTAACTACGAGCACCACTTAAAGCATGTAGACACGATTTTTAATCGCCTTGGCTTACAGTAAACCTTAGGAGGTCCACACCAATGGAAAAGCAGCAGCAGCTTTACGAAGGAAAAGCAAAACGAATTTATCAAACGTCTGAACCGGGTGTTCTTTGGGTCACTTATAAGGATGATGCCACAGCATTTAACGGAGAGAAAAAGGATACGCTTGAAGGTAAGGCGAGGTTGAATAATGAAATTTCTACGTTAATCTTTACTCATTTGAATGAAAAAGGACTTCAAAGTCACTTTATTCGGAGATTATCTGACACGGAGCAACTTGTTCGTCAGGTGGAGATCGTTCCACTTGAAGTGGTTGTTCGAAATGTCGTTGCTGGGAGTATGGCGAAGCGTCTTGGAATTGAGGAAGGCACGCCACTTGTTGAACCAATCGTTGAGTTCTACTACAAGGATGATGCATTAGGAGATCCTCTCATCACAGAGGATCATGTGTATCTCTTAGAAGCAGCAACAGCCGAAGAAGTTGAATCTCTTAAAATTCAAGCAAAAAAAGTAAATGAGTTATTAGTAGAGTTGTTTGCAGGAATTGGTGTAAGGCTCGTTGATTTTAAATTAGAGTTTGGTCGTACAAACGAAGGAAAGCTACTTTTGGCTGATGAGATTTCACCTGACACATGTCGTCTTTGGGATATTAAAACAAACCAAAAGCTAGATAAAGATCTGTTTCGCCGTAATCTAGGAAGCTTGCAGGATGGATATCAGGAAATACTAACACGCTTGGGAGGCCAATAATGTATAAAGTTAAAGTCTACGTAACGTTAAGAGAAAGTGTTCTTGATCCACAGGGAGTAGCGGTTCAAAATGCGCTACACACTATGGAGTATAAGGAAGTACAAGAAGTGCGTATCGGAAAATACATGGAGCTGACACTTGCAGATACAAGTGATGTGGATGCTCGTGTAAAAGAAATGTGCGAGAAGCTTTTAGCGAATACCGTTATTGAAGACTATAGCTATGACATTGAGGAGGTTGTCTCTTCATGAAGTTTGCGGTCATAGTATTTCCAGGCTCCAACTGTGACGCGGATATGTACCATGCTATCCGCGACCAGCTTGGGGAAGAGGTAGATTACGTTTGGCACAACGATACCTCACTTGATGGGTATGATGGCATTCTATTGCCAGGTGGTTTCTCCCATGGTGATTACCTTCGTTCAGGTGCCATCGCCAGATTTGCGCCAATTATGAACGCGGTTATTGAGTCAGCGAATGCAGGTGTACCCGTTCTTGGTGTGTGTAATGGATTCCAGGTTCTCTTGGAGGCTGGTTTACTGCCGGGTGCCATGAAGCGTAACGAGGGACTTAAATTTATCTGTCGTCCGGTACAACTATCCGTAGAAAACGCAGATACATTATTCACTTCAACTTATACAAAGGGACAAGAGATTACGATTCCTGTCGCACATGGTGAAGGAAACTATGAATGTGACGAGGAAACCTATCAGTCTCTTGAAGCAAACAATCAAATTGTGTTCCGATATAGCGAGAATGTAAATGGATCGCGTCATCAAATTGCAGGGATTGTGAATGAGGCAGGAAATGTACTTGGTATGATGCCTCACCCTGAACGCGCAGTAGAAGAGATTCTTGGCAGTGACCAAGGGCTACCATTATTTCAATCTATTCTAAAAAACTGGAGGGACTCTCATGTCACTACTCGTTGAACCAACATCCCAACAGGTAAAAAAAGATAAGCTGTATCAGGCTATGGGTTTAACTGATGATGAATTCCAGCTTGTTGAAGAGATTTTAGGGCGTACCCCTAACTACACAGAAACCGGATTATTCTCAGTTATGTGGTCAGAGCATTGCAGCTACAAAAACTCAAAGGTTCTTCTTAAGAAGTTCCCCGTAACAGGTGAAAAAGTTCTTCAAGGACCTGGTGAAGGTGCCGGAATTATTGATATTGGCGATGAACAGGCGGTTGTTTTCAAAATTGAAAGCCACAACCACCCTTCAGCAATCGAACCATATCAAGGAGCTGCAACCGGAGTTGGCGGAATTTTACGAGATGTGTTCTCAATGGGGGCACGACCAATCTCTATTTTAAATTCACTTCGTTTTGGTGAACTAACGTCGCCAAAGGTACGCTACCTCTTTGAAGAGGTTGTTGCGGGAATTGCAGGATACGGAAACTGCATCGGTGTACCAACTGTTGGTGGAGAAGTGCAATTCGATCCTTGTTATGAAGGCAACCCTCTAGTGAATGCAATGTGTGTTGGATTAATCGATCATAAAGATATTCAAAAAGGGCAAGCAAAAGGTTTAGGAAACACAGTGATGTATGTTGGCGCAAGCACAGGCCGAGACGGAATCCACGGTGCAACATTCGCATCTGAGGAGTTAAGTGAAAGTTCAGAAGAGAAGCGCCCAGCCGTTCAAGTTGGGGATCCATTTATGGAGAAGCTTTTACTTGAAGCTTGCCTTGAGTTAATTCAAAGTGACGCTTTAGTTGGGATTCAAGACATGGGAGCAGCTGGACTGACTTCATCTTCAGCGGAGATGGCAAGTAAAGCAGGCTCTGGAATTGTAATGAATCTAGACCTGATTCCACAGCGTGAAAAAGGCATGACAGCTTATGAAATGATGTTATCTGAATCTCAAGAGCGTATGCTTATCGTTGTTAAAAAAGGAAGAGAAGCAGAAATTAAAGAAATCGTAGATCGATGGGGACTGCTTTCAGCAGAAGTTGGTTATGTAACAGACGATAAACGACTTCGCCTTATGCATAACGGTGAGGTAGCGGCAGATGTTCCTGTAGATGCCCTAGCTGAAGAAGCACCTGTTTATCACAAGCCTTCATCTGTGCCAGCTTATTACAAGGAGTTCCAAGAACAAGCGGCTTATGTTCCTCAAGTAGAAGACTTTAATGAAACGTTACTTAAACTATTAGCCCAGCCAACCATTGCTAGTAAGGAATGGGTCTACGATCAATACGATTATATGGTTCAAACAAATACAGTCGTATCACCTGGGTCAGATGCTGCTGTTGTGCGTATTCGTGATACACGTAAAGCATTAGCTATGACAACAGATTGTAATTCGCGTTATCTATATCTAGATCCTGAAGTGGGTGGAAAGATTGCAGTTGCCGAAGCGGCACGTAACATCGTCGCATCTGGTGGTGTACCACTTGGAGTAACAGACTGCTTAAACTACGGTAGCCCAGATAAGCCTGAAATCTTCTGGCAGCTAGAAACATCAACAGATGGAATGAGCGAAGCATGCCGTACGCTTGAAACGCCTGTTATCGGGGGGAACGTATCGCTTTACAATGAAACAGCTGGTGGAGCGATTTACCCAACGCCTGTTATTGGCATGGTTGGTTTGATTGAAGACCTTGATCATATTACAACGCAAGATTACAAAGCAGTTGGCGATCTTGTTTATCTTTTAGGCGAAACAAAGCCTGAGTTTAGCGGAAGTGAGCTTCAGAAGCTTCAAGAAGGCCGTATTTTCGGGAAGGCACCTGAGATTGATTTATCTCTTGAGAAAGCTCGTTTAGAACAACTTCTAAAAGCAATTCAAACAGGACTTGTTGCATCTGCTCATGATGTATCTGAAGGTGGTCTTGCAGTTGCATTAGCAGAAGGAATGACATCTGGTACTGTGGGTGTTCGCGTTCAGCAAGAAGGAACAAACCCGGTTCATCTTTTTGCAGAGAGTCAATCTCGTTTTGTTGTTACGGTTTCTCCTGAACATCGCACAGCATTTGAAGCGATTGTGGATGCAGAATGTATTGGTGAAGTAACGAATGAAAATCAATTGGTAGTTTGTGATGAGAATGGCAAGGCTGTTCTCGATCTGTCTCAAGAAGAAATCGTTAAGGCTTGGAAAGGAGCCATTCCATGTTTGCTGAAATAAAAGGCTTAAATGAAGAGTGTGGAGTATTTGCTGTTTGGGGACATAAGGACGCAGCGCAAATTACGTATTATGGTTTGCATAGTCTTCAGCATCGTGGTCAGGAAGGAGCAGGCATCGTTGTTTCTGATGGAGACACGTTGAATGTTCATAAAGGACTAGGACTCGTAAATGAAGTCTTTGATCAACAAACCTTACATTCTCTTCACGGCTCTGCTGCCATCGGTCATGTTCGTTACGCAACGGCTGGTGGTGGGGGATTCGCTAATGTGCAGCCACTTATGTTTCGCTCGCAGGTAGGCGGACTGGCCATTGCACATAACGGAAACATTGTGAATGCCAATAACCTTAAGCTTCAGCTTGAAAACCAAGGAAGTATTTTTCAATCTACATCTGATACAGAAGTACTCGCGCATCTTATTAAGCGTAGCGGCTATTGGTCTTTAGAGGACCAATTCCGCCATGCGCTTGCCATGCTAAAAGGAGCTTATGCGTTTGCGGTGATGAATGAACATCAACTCATCGTAGCGATGGATCCAAACGGACTGAGACCACTTGCAATTGGTCGTATTGGGGAGGCGTATGTTGTTGCTTCTGAAACCTGTGCCTTTGACATCATTGGTGCAACCTATGAACGCGACGTACTTCCTGGAGAAATGGTCATCATTGATGACAATGGATTACGCAGTGAACAGTACGACAAATCACCGAACCCTGCGATCTGTAGCATGGAGTATGTGTACTTTGCTCGCCCTGATAGCAATGTGGAAACTATTAACGTTCATACAGCTAGAAAACAGCTAGGCAAACAACTTGCAATGGAAGCACCAATTGAAGCAGACGTGGTGACAGGTGTGCCTGACTCTAGTATTTCAGCAGCTATTGGGTATGCCGAGCAAACAGGGATCCCTTACGAACTTGGACTAATTAAGAACCGCTATGTTGGACGTACCTTCATTCAGCCTTCACAGGAGCTACGTGAACAAGGTGTAAAGATGAAGCTCTCAGCTGTTCGTGGTGTGGTTGAAGGCAAGCGAGTGGTTATGATTGATGACTCGATCGTTCGTGGAACAACAAGTCGGAGAATTGTGAACATGTTGAAGGAAGCTGGAGCACTTGAAGTTCATGTGCGCATCAGTTCACCTCCAATTAAGCATCCTTGCTTTTACGGAATAGACACATCCACGACTTCAGAGCTCATTGCCTCACAACATACGTTAGATGAGATGCGTGACATGATGGGGGCTGATAGCTTAGCCTTTTTAAGCACAGACGGGTTAATGAAAGGAATTGGACGCAACCCAGAGATGAGTAATTGCGGTCAATGTTTGGCTTGCTTTACAGGAGAATATCCAACAGAAATTTACGCAGATACAGTTCATCCACACGCAAAGGTGTAATAAAGGGAGGCAGCATTCGCATGTCAGATGCATACAAACAAGCCGGCGTTGATATTGAAGCAGGCTATGAATCAGTGAAACGAATGGGACAACACGTAAAAAGAACAGCACGCGCAGGTGTTCTTGGAGGTTTGGGTGGATTTGGAGGAAACTTTGATTTATCTTCCTTAAACTACAAAGAACCTGTCCTTGTATCCGGAACAGACGGTGTAGGAACAAAGCTTATGCTTGCTTTTATGATGGATAAGCATGACACAATCGGTGTAGATGCCGTTGCGATGTGTGTAAACGATATTGTTGTTCAGGGTGCAGAGCCGCTTTTTTTCCTTGATTACATCGCATGTGGAAAGGCTGATCCAGAACGAATTGAAGCCATTGTCAAAGGTGTGGCGGATGGCTGTGAACAAGCTGGATGTGCTCTTATTGGGGGCGAAACAGCAGAAATGCCGGGCATGTATGATCCAGAGGAATATGATTTAGCAGGATTTTCTGTTGGAGCGGTGGAGAAGTCCACACTGATCACAGGGGATGCAATCAAGCCTGGCAATGTTGTCATTGGACTAAGCTCAAGTGGTATACACAGCAATGGTTTCTCACTTGTAAGACATGTTTTACTAGAGAAATCAGGGTACGCTCTTACTGATCATGTAGAAGGACTTGAAAAACCACTCGGTGATGTGCTATTAACACCTACCAAGATCTATGTGAAGCCGTTACTAGCTGCGATCAAACACCATACCGTAAATGGGCTTGCCCACATTACAGGAGGCGGTTTCTATGAAAATGTTCCAAGAATGCTACCAGCAGGGACAAAAGTTGAGATTGATAATGGCTCATGGCCAATTCCACCCATATTCAATGTTCTAAAAAGAGAAGGAGAATTGAGTGAAAAAGATCTTTTCTCTACTTTTAATATGGGAATTGGAATGATGCTTATTGTCCCAGAAGATGAGCACCTTGATGTGATTCGTACGCTTGAAGCTGAAGGTGAGCAGGCATACATCATTGGTCGTGTAACCGAGGGAGAAGGAGTAGCTATTGGAGGCATTGATTCATGAAGATCGCCGTATTTGCTTCTGGCACAGGCTCAAATGCTGAAGCTTTGATGCAGTCCGCATCCCAAAAGCAATTAGGTGGTGAGGTCGCGCTGCTTATCTCTGACAAACCAGGTGCTGGTGCTCTGACTAAAGCTGAGCGCCACGGGGTGCCTGCTATTGCGTTAGCTCCCAAGGACTTTCCATCAAAAGCAGACTATGAAGCTAAAGTCGTTTCTCATTTGCAAGAGCACGGTGTAGAATTTGTCTGTCTAGCAGGGTATATGAGATTAATTGGTTCCACTCTGCTAAACGCATACGAGGGTCGAATTGTGAACATCCACCCATCGCTTTTACCAGCTTTTCCTGGGTTAGATGCAGTCGGGCAGGCATTAGAAGCAGGAGTAAGTGAAACAGGCGTGACCATTCATTATGTGGATGCAGGAATGGATACTGGACCAATTATTGCTCAAGAAAAAGTTCTCATAGAAACAACTGATTCAACTGAAGATGTGTTTCGTAAGATTCAAGCAATTGAACACAAGCTGTATCCGCAAACGGTTAAGCAAATCATGGAGAGAAAAGTTGTAGGAGGAGACGGACAAAATGAGTAAGAAACGAGCATTAGTCAGTGTATCGAAAAAAGAAGGATTAGTACCATTTGTTCAAGGACTCGTAGAACAAGGCATTGAAGTCATCTCAACAGGTGGAACCAAAAAAGCGCTTGAAGACGCGGGTGTCCCTGTTATCGGCATTTCAGAAGTCACTGGTTTCCCAGAAATCCTTGATGGTCGTGTCAAAACCCTTCATCCTAACATCCATGGTGGCTTACTCGCGATGCGTGAGAAGGCTGAGCACCAGGAAGCTCTTGAAACGCATTCAATCGATCCCATTGATTTTGTTGTCGTGAATCTTTATCCATTTGCTGAGACGATTGCAAAGGAAAACGCTACGTTTGAAGACGCAATTGAAAATATCGATATCGGTGGACCAAGTATGCTTCGTTCAGCAGCAAAAAATCATAACCATGTAACGGTTGTTGTAGATCCTGCTGATTATGAGCATGTATTAACTGAGCTAAAAGAAAACGGTTCTGTTAATGGCGACACGCGTCGTCGATTAGCAGCAAAAGTATTCCGCCATACGGCCGCTTATGATGCGATGATCGGAAGCTATTTAACAGAAGCGGTGGGAGAAGAATACCCCGAGTCTCTAACCCTTACATATGAGCGTAGTCAATCTCTTCGTTACGGTGAGAACCCACACCAAAAAGCAGCGTTCTACAAGTCTGCTCAAGGAGATAAAAGCTCAATCGCAAATGCCACACAGCTTCATGGTAAAGAGCTTTCTTACAACAATATTGGTGATGCGAATGCAGCGCTTGAGATTGTAAAGGAATTTTCTGAGCCAGCGGCAGTCGCTGTGAAGCACATGAATCCATGTGGAGTCGGTACAGGTGAAACGATTGAGCAAGCATTTAACCGTGTGTATGAAGCAGATTCGGTCTCTATTTTTGGTGGAATTATCGCATTAAATCGTGAAGTAGATGCGGCTACTGCTGAGACAATGTCTACGATATTCTTAGAAGTGATTATCGCGCCAAGCTTTACAGAGGAAGCTAAAGCAATTTTAACGAGAAAGAAAAACATTCGCTTACTTCAACTAGAGATTGAAACAACGGAAAAAGCAGTAAATAAAGTGACATCTGTTCAAGGTGGATTATTAGTTCAAGAGGAAGATAAACCAGAAGTGGACGAGAGTAACTGGACCGTTCCAACAAAACGTCAACCAACAGAAGACGAATGGACAGCACTAAAATTAGGCTGGAAAGTCGTAAAGCATGTAAAATCCAATGCGATTGTATTAACAAATGGTGAAATGACAGTGGGTGTTGGAGCTGGACAAATGAACCGTGTTGGTGCGGCAGGGATTGCCATTGAGCAAGCAGGTGAGCGTGCAGATGGATCGGCGCTCGCATCTGATGCTTTCTTCCCAATGGGAGACACAGTGGAAGCAGCAGGCAAAGCTGGGGTAAAAGCAATTATTCAGCCGGGTGGATCGATCCGTGATGAAGAATCCATTCAAAAAGCGGACGAGTACGGCATTGCCATGGTCTTCACTGGCACACGTCACTTTAAACACTAAGAGCGGAGGATGCCACAATGAATGTACTTGTAGTTGGAGGCGGTGGACGAGAGCATGCCATCGCGTGGAAGCTCTCGCAAAGCACAAAAGTTGAAAAGGTGTTTGCAGCACCAGGAAACCCAGGAATGACTGATGTAGCAGAAGTTGTATCCATTGGTGAAACCGATTTTGCGGGTTTGATTTCGTTTGCTAAAGAAAACAACGTAGAGTGGACAGTGATTGGTCCCGAGGTGCCCTTAAGTCTTGGTATTGTTGACCATTTTAGAGGGTCTGGGTTAAAGGTATTTGGTCCGAACCAATCCGCAGCTAAAATTGAAGGCAGTAAGTCCTTTGCGAAGGATCTTATGAACCGGTATGGCATTCCTACAGGAGCCTCAGCAACCTTTTCTTCTTATGAGGAAGCCGCGTCTTATGTAAAAACACAAGGTGCACCGATCGTCATCAAAGCAGACGGACTCGCAGCCGGAAAAGGTGTAACGGTAGCTATGACAGAAGAAGAAGCACTAGCTGCTTTGTCTGATGTATTAGAAGCGAATCGCTTTGGGGATGCTGGAGCAAGTGTGTTAGTTGAGGAGTATTTAGAAGGGGAAGAGCTATCCCTTATGGCATTTGTTCATAACGACATCGTAGTGCCAATGGTCGGAGCACAGGACCATAAGCGTGCGTTTGATGGGGACAAAGGTCCAAACACAGGCGGGATGGGTGCATACTCTCCTGTGCCTCAGTTTAATGCCAATCAAGTAGATGTGGCAGTTCGTGCTGTATTAGAACCAGCGGCTGCAGCAATGGTGGAAGAAGGTACACCCTTTACAGGAATTTTGTACGCAGGCTTAATGATGACAGCAACTGGACCAAAAGTGATTGAATTTAACGCACGCTTTGGAGATCCAGAAACACAAGTGGTACTGCCACGACTTGAAACGGATTTAATCGACGTGATGGAGAAACTCCACAATGGTGAAAAACCAGATCTCCTTTGGTCAGAAGAAGCAGTTGTCGGTGTGGTTATGGCGAGTACTGGTTACCCTGGAGAGTATCCAAAAGGTGTGGCCATCGCCGGACTCGAAGCAGCTGCCAAAAAAGGACTCGTTTTCCATGCAGGAACAACTCTTCATGACGGCATCTGGCAAACAAACGGAGGCCGCGTCCTCCTTGTTGCAGCCAAAGGAGAAACCATTCAAGAAGCAAAAGAAAAAGCCTATGAATCTCTGATCCATATTAAGAGCGAAGGCCTTTTTAACCGAACAGATATTGCTGATAAAGCAATTAAATAATGAAAAGAGCAGCATCTGCTTAAGCGGGTGCTGTTTTTTTGTTGTTGGGGAGGGGAGAGCAGTGCGTGATGAAGGTTAGATTGCTGGGATGGAGTAGGGATTGGGGTGATAGAGTGCTGGATCCATGGGATGGAGGAGGGATGAATGTGTTAGAGTGCTGGATCCATGCGATGGAGGAGGGATGAATGTGATAGGGTGCTGGATCCATGGGATGGAGGAAGGATGGATGTGATAGAGCGCTGGATCCATGGGATGGAGGAAGGATGGATGTGATAGGGTGCTGGATTCATGGGATGGAGGAAGGATGAATGTGATAGGGTGCTGGATCCATGGGATGGAGGAAGGATGGATGTGATAGAGCGCTGGATCCATGGGATGGAGGAGGGATGGAAGTGATAGGGTGCTGGATCCATGGGATGGAGGAGGGATGGAAGTGATAGGGTGCTGGATCCATGCGATGGAGGAGGGATGAATGTGATGGAGAGCTATATCCATGCGATAGAAGTATAATTGAAGCAAAGTACACCCCACCCCAAAAACCCACTATTGCGTAACTCTCACTTTCCATGTTTTACTAATCTTATCATTATCAATAAAACCTAGCCTGGAGGAAACCGATGAATAGACGCATTGCCTTGTTTCTGATTTTTTCATTAATCCCTTACGGCTATATTGGGATGCAACTGGATTTTTCGTATCATGCTGTCATTGGTTACATTGGGTGGGGCATAGTTTTTATTTTAATTGGTTTCTTAATAAGACGTAGGTTGTTGGGACTTGAATCCATCGCCATTCCCTTTATTTCATACGGCATTTCCTACCTATGTGTCCAAGCATTCCAAGTTGAACGGTGGTCCTATTTCTTCATTCCCTTTGGTGTTGAAGGTTCATTGCTTCTTTTTTATATTCTCAGTTTATTCGGTCTAGGAATTGGGCTTTTAATTGGAATCAAGAAAAAGAACCCAGCTTTATGATGGGTTCATCACACGTCCATCTTGATGATGTTCGTGTTTTTTTGTTTCTATCTGATTTGCCTTGTTCATATACTTAATAGGACAAAAGCGGGTGATTCCTTCTGCTACCTTTAATGCACCTAGAATAATGCAGATAAAACCAATAAGGGATGCTTTCTTCTTAGCCGAGAATAAGCCGAGCAAGGTGAGCCCACATGTAAGGCGAATAAATGATTCAATGAGATTTAAATTTGGCTTCATGATCCGTTCCTCCACTTTAAAAAGTTATTTAATGCTTTCAGCAATTAATGTGTGAAAAGATGTCACAAGTTTTTCCTATATAACCTTGATTTTGTGATAACATATAGACAAAAGAAAAAATGAAATGGGTGATCTGCCAATGACGGAACGCATATATCGCTGGACAAAGAAACGCTTGCGCCAGCACCTTGATGTCGTCAGGGGAGAAAAAGCGCCTTCTATTGTTCTCAAAAATGCTACGTATCTCAATCACGCCAGACGAAAATGGCTTAAAGCAAATATTTGGATTGCGGATGATCGAATTGTTTATGTTGGACAGGAGCTTCCCCCGGTAACAGATAAGGATACAGAAATAATTGAATGTAAGAACTCAGTCGTTGTACCTGGGTATATTGAGCACCATGCTCATCCGTTTCAATTATATAATCCCCATAGCTTTGCAAGATATGCTTCAGCTCGTGGGACAACAACCTTGATTAATGATAATTTGTATTTCTTTTCGAATGTTGAAAAAAAGAAAGCGCTTTCTCTGATTGAGAAGCTAGAGGAAATGCCTGCAAGTATGTATTGGTGGGCAAGATATGACCCTCAGACCGAGCTTCAGAGTGAGGCTCATTTTACGAATTCTCGAATGAAAGCATGGCTTGAGCATCATTTGGTTGTCCAAGGGGGCGAATTAACATCTTGGCCAAAAGTACTAGAAGGTGATGACTCTACGTTACACTGGATGCAGGAGACTAGCCGCTTACGTAAGCCGATTGAAGGTCATTTGCCAGGAGCGTCTGAACGGACGTTATCTCAAATGGCGCTGCTTGGTGTCACATGCGACCATGAATCAATAAATGGGGAAGAAGCTGTTCGACGACTGGATATGGGGTATATGACTTCGTTACGCCATTCCTCCATGCGACCTGACTTACCAAATCTGCTTCGTGAAATGCAAGAGCTTGGAGTTGATCATTTTGTTCGCTGTATCATGACTACAGATGGATCGCCTCCTTCGTTCTATGAAGATGGTGTGATGGATAAATTAATCAAAATGGCTCTTGATGCCGGGTTATCTGATTTTGATGCGTACGGAATGGCGACGTATTATGTAGCCAGATATTATAATCTGGATCACAAGCTTGGAATGATTGCGCCTGGACGTATTGCTCATCTCAATTTTCTTTCCGACAAACATTCACCGAAACCGATTGGTGTGCTGGCAAAAGGTCAGTGGATTGTTCGTGATGGAGTTGAATGCCAAGGAGAGGAGTCCTTTGGCTGGAGCGATTATGGCATTAAACCACTTGATACTAGCTGGGACTTAGATGAAAGCGAGTTACACTTCTCTATGCCGATGGGAATTGAAATGGTGAATGCCGTTATCTTGAAGCCTTACCGTATCTCTGTAGAAGGGACTGTCAACGAGCTAAGTGAAACGCATGATGAGAGCTTCTTCGTTCTGATCGACAAAAATGGAAAATGGATGATTAATACCATGATTAAAGGATTCTCGAATAAGATCAAAGGTTTTGCGAGTTCCTTCTCTAACACAGGTGACTTCATTTTAATCGGTAAAAATGTAAAAGACATGGTTGCAGCCTTTCGCGCTGTTAAGGCACAAGGCGGCGGTATGGCACTTGTTGAGGATGGAGAAGTGATTGGAAATATCGTTCTTTCCTTAAACGGAGCGATGTCTAATAAGTCAATGGAAGGTATTATGGAAGAAGAGAAAAGATTTGTATCGTTACTCCGTGAACGAGGCTATAAGCATGAAGATCCGATTTATAGTTTACAATTCTTTTCTTCCACTCACTTGCCATATATTCGCGTCACACAAAGAGGAATCTACGATGTAACAAAGAAAAAGATACTCTTTCCTGCGATTATGCGCTAAAATGGTAAAGTATAAGTTCCTGGTCAAAAAGATCAGGCATGCCGAAATTCTTGGAAAGGCGTGAAATGTTTGCAAATCGATAAGTTACGCGGTAAGGAACTTGATCAACTGTTTAAAGCCGTTCTTTCACTAAAAGATCTAGAGGAATGCTACGAATTCTTTGATGATCTTTGCACAATTAATGAAATACAGTCACTGGCACAACGTCTTGAAGTAGCAAGAATGCTTCAAAATGGATATACGTATCACAAAATTGAGACAGAGACTGGGGCAAGTACAGCAACAATCTCTCGGGTCAAACGTTGCTTGAATTACGGTAATGACAGCTACACTATGGCACTGGATCGCATTAAGGAAGAACAAACAGAGTCAACCGAATAAGCAAAAAGCTATCTGACATGGTTCTGCCATGTACAGATAGCTTTTTTTTGAAAAAAAGTGTGCATCGATTGCTAAAATAGACTACAATAGTTCAAATATAAAAAAACGTGTTTGAAAGGGGCTTGCACGATGAACGCAGAATCACTCAAGACAACCATTGCGGCTTCTTCTAAGCAGGGCGTACCAGATCTTGTCATTACGAATGGTAAAGTCATTGATGTCTTTAACTTAACAATCATTGAAGCGGATGTAGCTGTGAGCGATGGACTCATAGTAGGAATCGGATCTTATCCAGAGTCCAAGAAGCGGATTGATGCGAAGGGAGCCTATATTAGTCCAGGATTAATTGATGGTCACATCCATATTGAATCAGCGATGGTTCCTCCCGAGGAGTTCAGTAAAATTGTGGTGCCAAAAGGTGTAACAACGGTGATTGCCGATCCGCACGAAATTGCAAATGTCGGTGGAGCAGACGCTGTTCGCTATATGATGAATGCTTCAAAGAATCTGCCACTGGATATTAAAATGATGATTCCATCTTGTGTACCAGCTGCCCCGTTTGAACATAATGGAGCAGACGTAACGGCAGCAGATGTGAAAACCTTATTCGCAGAAGGTAACGCATTTGGACTCGGAGAAGTGATGAATTATCCCGCTGTTTTGTCTGGTGAAACGGATATGCTTGAAAAGATATTAAGTGCGCATGCAAGGGACCATGTGGTAGATGGGCATGCTGCAGGCTTAGATATCTACGCATTGAATGCGTATCGTACGGCAGGCATTCGCAACGATCATGAAGCGGTGACAGCGGAGGAAGCGTTAGAGAGAGTTCGTCGTGGAATGTATGTGTTGATTCGTGAAGGAACTGCAGCAAAGGATTTAGAAGCCCTTTTACCTGCGATAACACCTGCGAATGCAAGACGATTTGCTTTTGCTACAGATGACCGTCACTTAGATCATCTTATAAAAGAAGGCAGTATTGATGGAAGCATCCGTAAGGCAATTAAACTTGGAATGTCAGAGCTTCAAGCCATTCAACTAGCTACATTGAATGCGGCAGAAGCATTTGGATTACAGGAGAAGGGTGCCATTGCACCGGGCTATGAGGCTACATTTGTTCTGGTGAACGACCTCACTACATTTGCAGTCGAGTCCGTCTTTGTAAAAGGTGAGCTACATGCAACAAATGGTCAGCTTGCAAAAAACGTTCGGGAATCAATTGCCGTACCTGACCAATTACTGAAAAGCATAAACATGGCTCCTATCTCACTTCTTGATCTAAAGCTTCCGGCAAGTCCAGAGCAAGATGCAACAATTATTGAAAGTACTCCTGGTTCGATCATCACAAAAGCAATAAAAGAACCGATTCAGGTAAGTGATGGCTGCTTTCAGCCTGACCCGGAAAAAAATCAATTAAAACTTACGGTAGTTGAGCGTCATAAGCAGCGAGGTAATGTAGGAGTAGGCATTGTAAAGGGAATTCCCATTCAAAATGGTGCGATTGTTTCAACAGTAGCGCACGATTCTCATAATGTGATTGCATGTGGTACGGATGATGTAAGTATCCTTGCTGCGATTAATCATGTGAAAGAAATAGATGGCGGGATGGCTGTGGTCAAGGAAAGAAAAGTAGTGGCTAGCTTGTCGCTAGACCTTGCCGGATTAATGTCAACGAAGCCCCATAAAATCGTCCAAAAGGAAATTCAAGCATTAGAACACGCTTTAAAGGACATCGGTTTTAACGAAGACTGGGACCCATTTTTAACCCTTGCCTTTTTAGCCTTACCAGTTATCCCAGCTTTAAAATTAACCGATACTGGATTATTCGACGTCACACAATTCAAGCACGTTTCGATTCAGTGAGAACACATAGGTTAGGACGAAATTAAGAAGAGAAGGCAGATGTTTCTTAAGCGAAACATCTGCCTTTCATGTTTTACGAACAAAAATGAGCGAGTATTCTCCCAGTGCGGAATTTCTTCACATGATCCTGTCATAAAACTGTCAAGATTTTTTGACAAAAACAGCGTAAAGGATTATTCTATATACGGTAGTCAGTAAGGCCTTGCCCATATTTGTAGTGTTTTTTTATTTATGTTTGTGAGTATATTCACATTTGATAAATTGTAAGAGGCTCTACATAATCCTATACAAGCTAGGAGAAAATAGCTCAAGGCTATAAAGTAAAGGAGAATTGTACATGTCAGAAACGAGCGAACAACAACAAGTTTCATTAAGCAAGCAACAAGTAGAATTACTTGATCAGCTTTTGAAACCAGAGGTACAAGAATCACTCACAACGCTAGTTGATCAATTACCAAAATTGACTGAAATGATTACAGTCATGACGAAATCATACGACTTTGCTCATTCTGTTGCTACTGATGATGTGCTGAAGGCAGATACAGTTGGAGCAATTACGGAATTTCTTGAGCCTGTTAAAGAAACAGCGAAGGAAGTTGCTCAAACAGCAATTGAAGCAAAAGAGCGTGCAGAAGCAAGTAATGAAGTCATTGGTATCTTTGGCCTAATGAAACTTCTAAAAGACCCTCAAGCTCAAAAATTATTCCGCTTCACTCAAGCTTACCTTAATGTAATGAACGAGCGTGAGAACAAGAAGTAATTCAAGTGAACGGCTGAATAGTTGACTTAAAAACGGAGGAAAAAAGAATGTCAAAACATATTGTCATCCTAGGCGCAGGTTATGGCGGACTTTTAGCTGCTTTAACTGTTAGAAATTATTACAGTGAATCTCAAGCAAAAGTAACAGTGGTTAACCAAACAGGAACTCATCAAATTATTACAGAGCTTCACCGTTTAGCAGCTGGAAATATTGCTGAGGACGCTGTGGCTATGCCACTTGAAAAATTATTTAAAGGGAAAGCGATCGACCTTAAGATTGCAACGGTTAACTCGTTCTCTGTTGATAACAAAGAAGTATCGTTATCAGACGGAAGCACGCTTAGCTATGATGCATTAGTAGTTGGTCTTGGAAGTAAAACAGCTTACTTCGGCATTCCTGGACTTGAAGAAAACAGCATGGTTCTTAAATCAGCTGCTGAAGCGAATCAAGTTTTTAATCAAATCCAAGATCGCATCCGTGAGTATGCAAAAACAAAAAATGAAGCAGACGCTACAATCGTAATAGGTGGTGGTGGACTAACAGGTGTTGAGCTTGTTGGTGAGCTTGCTGATACATTACCTGCTTTTGCTAGATCTCTTGGTGTAGATCCGCACGATATTAAATTAAAACTAGTAGAAGCTGGTCCAAAGATTCTTCCTGTATTGCCTGATCATTTGATTGAACGTGCGACAAAGAGTCTTGAAAAACGTGGTGTTGAGTTCTTAACAGGTCTTCCTGTTACAAACGTGGAAGGCAATGTTATTGATCTGAAAGACGGTCAAAAAATTGTAGCCAACACATTTGTTTGGACGGGTGGCGTTCAAGGGAATCCTCTAGTAGGAGAATCTGGACTTGAAGTAAACCGTGGTCGTGCGACTGTAACAGAAGGACTTCAATCTACTTCTCATGAAGATGTATTTGTAGTAGGAGATAGTGCTGTCTACTTCTCACCAGATGGTCGTCCATACCCACCAACTGCTCAAATTGCTTGGCAAATGGGTGAATTGGTTGGTTATAACTTGTATGCTTACCTTGAAGGAAAAACATGTGCGCCGTTTAGCCCAATTGACTCCGGAACTCTAGCAAGCTTAGGCCGCAAAGATGCCGTAGCAACAATTGGTCAAAATGCAACGCCATTAAAAGGAATGCCTGCTTCCCTTATGAAAGAAGCAAGTAATGTTCGTTACCTAACTCACATTAAAGGATTATTTAGCTTAGCTTACTAATCTGTATTCTGAAAGCTCAACCACGAGCTTTCAGATTTTTTTTGTTTCCTTTATAATGAGGATATCTGAATAAAAGGAGATGACTGATATGGCACGTTCAAAAGCTCAAAAGCACCGCAAGAAGCTAGAGCGAGAAGGAATGCGTAACCCAAGTAAGAACCGTAGCCCCTATGCGTTTGCTGATTTAGCAACGAGAAAAACAAAAACCAAAAAAGACTTTCTAAATAAAAGAACATCACTGAATCATTCGATCCGAACGGGAGACGATGATTCTTTTTTTTATGAACAGATTAAGAAAAAGCTCCATTAATCGTTTACTTGGATAGAATCATACGGTATGATAATGATTATCAATGTTACTATTAATGAATGAGAACATACGTGTAAAAGTCACCATTTGTATATCGCAGACGTCAAGATAGGATGAACAGTATGGCAACTCTTGAAGAAGATCAAACAGTAGAACTGAAAAAGATAAAAAAGCGTCCGTTAGTGGCTACGTTTATTTTGGTAGTAGGACTATTCGTTTTATGCCTTTCAATAGGGGCCTCCATTGCTTTAGGAGCTGCAGACATTGATCTTCAAACAGTCTGGCAAGCGTTAGTTCATTTTAATCCAGAGCTTACTCAACACCAAATTATTCAAGAATTACGAATGCCTCGTGCATTAGGTGCTGCTTTAATTGGTGCGTTTCTCGCTGTATCTGGCGCAATTATGCAAGGGATGACTCGAAACCCATTGGCTTCACCTTCTATTATGGGAGTAACGGACGGGGCGGCATTTGCTATTGCCATCGCTTTTGCGTTTTTTCCGCATACCTCGTCCCTGCAACTAATGCTTTGGTCATTTTCTGGAGCTGGACTTGGTGCCTCACTCGTTTTTGGAGTCGGGTCGATGTCGCGAGGTGGTTTAACTCCTGTTAAGCTCGCTTTAGCTGGAGCCGCAGTTGGTGCGTTTCTGAGCGCCATCTCATCTACCATTGCCATCCGATTTGATGTAGCGCAGGATATTAGCTTCTGGTTTGCAGGCGGACTAGCGGGTACAAGATGGGTGAGTGTTCAAATCATTGTGCCAGTTGCGATTGTTGGATTAACACTCGCATTTATACTTGCCAGGTCTGTGACTGTCTTGAGCTTAGGAGACGAGGTAGCAAAGGGGCTTGGGCAACGTACCCGTTTGATTAAGATCCTCGGTACCATTGTGGTGTTGCTTTTAACAGGTGCTGCGGTTTCTGTTGCCGGGTCCGTTGGCTTTGTTGGGCTAGTCATTCCGCATATCACTCGCTTTTTAGTCGGGGTCGATTATCGGTGGATCATACCTTGCTCGGCGATATTGGGAGCTCTCTTGCTTGTCCTTGCCGATATTGGAGCCCGGATGGTGAATCCTCCTTTTGAAACACCGGTCGGGGCAATCACTGCATTAGTTGGCGTTCCGTTCTTCCTGTACCTTGCTAGACGAGACGGGAGGGGATTGTAATGGACCCATTTAATCTGACCAAACAAAGTAAAAAACCTTATATTATCTTTGGGATATTAATGATCGCCATTATTGCAGTGTTTCTTTTAAGTTTAAATTTAGGATACATTCGTATCGCACCAATTGATGTGCTTAAGACCTTTTTTGGAATGGGTACAGACAAGGACGCACTTGTGCTCTTTCAATTTCGCTTACCGCGTATGGTCATTGCTCTTTTAATTGGTGCAGGACTTGCTGTATCAGGTGCTATTCTTCAAGGCGTATCGCAGAATGGACTCGCAGATCCAGGGATTTTAGGGATAAATGCAGGTGCCGGTTTCGCAGTGGTCCTCTTCATTTTCTTTTTCCAAGGATCACTTACCGGTCTCGGAACTCTTTCTATTTTCATTATGCCTTTCTTTGCATTACTCGGTGCCATGCTAGCTGCCTTTTTAATCTATGTTCTAGCATGGAAAAAAGGTGTGACACCTGTCAGGTTAATTTTAGTTGGAATTGGGATTAATGCAGGCTTTGCCGCTGCCCTGCTTGTGTTTCAGTTAAAAATGAACCCTCGTGACTTCATGCAAGCAACGATATGGTTGTCAGGTAGCATCTGGGGAACAAATTGGAAGTTTGTTTTAGCGACATTGCCTTGGATTCTAATCCTCATACCGTTTACACTTTATAAAGCTAGGTATTTAAATATCTTAAACTTAGGTGATCAAGTAGCAACGAACTTAGGTGCTCGTGTAGAAAAAGAGCGGAGAATCCTCTTGTTCTTATCCGTTGCGCTTGCAGGAGCATGTGTTGCTGTAGGTGGCGGAATTGCCTTTCTTGGACTTGTTGCACCTCATATTGCACGAAAGCTAGTTGGTCCGAAGCACCAATATTTAATCCCTGCCTCAGCGCTTGTAGGCGCATTGCTATTACTAGTAGCGGATATGCTCGGCCGTAATGTGTTACAGCCTTCTGAAATACCTGTAGGTCTCGTCGTAGCGATACTTGGCGCGCCTTACTTTTTATATCTATTAATGAAAACCCCATAACTTGAGGAGTGAGTAGAATGGTTAGACTTCAAACAGAAGCTTTGGATATTTCATATGGTGATCGCGATATTGTTAAGGGACTTGATTTAGAGATTCCCGAAGGACAAATAACCACAATTATAGGTCCAAATGGATGTGGGAAGTCTACGATTCTGAAAACGATGGCTCGAATTCATAGTGCAAAAAAAGGGGCGGTCTACTTAGACGGGACTGCAATTCATAAAGAATCAACAAAAACCATTGCGAAAAAAATGGCTATTCTGCCTCAAACGCCTGAAGCTCCGAGTGGTTTAACAGTAATGGAGCTTGTATCTTACGGACGTTTCCCGCACCAAAAAGGCTTCGGCAAACTAACGAAACAAGATCATGATTTGATCTATTGGGCTCTTGAAGTAACAGGTATGCTTGAATTTCACGATCGTCCTATCGATGCGTTATCGGGTGGCCAGCGCCAACGTGTCTGGATTGCTATGGCACTTGCTCAGGAAACGGATTTGCTCCTGCTTGATGAACCGACAACTTATTTAGATTTGGCTCATCAGCTTGAGATTCTTCAGCTTCTTGAAAGACTGAATAAGGAGCAAGGACGCACAATTGTTATGGTCATTCATGACCTAAACCATGCGGCACGTTTTGCTCATCATATGGTCGCACTGAATGCGGGCTCCATTGTTAAAGAAGGTATGCCTGAAATGGTGATGACTAGTGAAGTACTTGAGCGTGTCTTTAATATCGATGCAGAGGTTGTTAGAGATCCAAGAACAAATAAGCCTGTTTGTCTAACGTACGACCTATTAAGTACAAAAGTAATTGGTTCTAAACAAACTTACGCCTATGCTTAATACGAACATCGTATAATCTTTACATGTGCTTTATGTTCCATTAACACGCGCCCTCTATACTTAGGTTAACCACAAGAAGAGGGGAGCCGTGTTCATGGAGACAGAAGAGAATATCGTGATTGGGTCTGGTTGGGCGTTACTGATTAGCTTACCTTGCTGGGCGGCTTTATTTGGAATCGTTAAAGGGATCTCGCTTCTACTATAAACGTTACTCTTCAATTAAATAGCATCTCAGAACACGCCCTAAGCGATTACGCTAGGGTTTTTTGCGATTAATCAGATTATTTGTGAATCCTTTATAGCGTTTAAGTATCAAAGAATGTTAGAATAGTTCGAACGCTTAGAGAGAGGAATGTTGATCATGCAAGGAGTAGAGAGAGTAGGACAAGTGATTAGTAAATATTTCGCGCTAATTGTAATCTTAGTAAGTGTGGTAGCGTATGCGGTACCGGGAGGCTTTACATGGATCGCACCATATATTACGTATTTACTTGGAATCATTATGTTTGGAATGGGATTAACGATGAGAGGATCCGATTTTGCAGTTGTCGCAAAGAGACCGATTCCTGTATTTATAGGCTTAGTTGCCCAATTTGTGATCATGCCAAGTATCGCTTTTGGATTAACACAATTGTTTAACCTACCTTATGAACTAGCTGTGGGAATTATTTTAGTAGGAGCATGTCCAGGAGGAACGGCCTCAAACGTAATGGTGTTTTTAGCAAAAGGAGATCTTCCATTATCCGTGGCAATGACATCGATCTCAACGTTGCTTGCTCCACTGTTAACACCAGCAATCATGTTTGTGTTAGCTAGCCAATGGGTGAACGTTGACACGGGGTCCATGTTTATTTCAATTGTACAGGTAATTGTTATCCCGATTGTAGCTGGGATTGTCATTCGGAAATTCTTCCCGATAACCGTAGACCGTAGTGTAGGTGCACTTCCGCTTATCTCGGTCCTTGCGATTCTTGCAATTGTGACTGCAGTAGTAGCAGGTAACAAAGAAAATTTAGCGACCACTGCACTTGTATTAGTGTTAGCAGTAGCTATTCATAACAGCTTAGGTCTATTCTTAGGATATCTTAGTGCTCGGTTATTCAGATTGGATGAGACAAAAAGAAGAGCAGTTTCAATTGAAGTGGGTATGCAAAATTCAGGACTTGGTGCAACACTTGCAAATCAGTATTTCGAACCAATAACGGCTCTACCAAGTGCCATATTCTCCGTTGTACACAATATTACTGGTCCAATCATGGTTTCCATTTGGTCTAAGAGACCAGTTAAAGAGTGAGTTCACGCAGGTATATCAAATCCATGATGTACCTGCGTTTTTTGACGGTTTTAAGCAATTGGTTAGACGACAATCCTCTTATTCTTTGTTATAATGAACGTACAAAAGTCTCATTTTACGTTGTATGAAAAGGTCCGCAGTTGCGGCTTTTTTTGTGTAAATGTCCTCTCAGGAGTTGATGATATGGCTGAGTATCAGCATTGGAAACATCTATTTAAACTTGATCCAAATAAAGAACTGACTGACGTGGCACTAGAAGCGATATGCGAGTCAGGTACAGATGCGATTATCGTAGGTGGTACAGATGGAGTGACACTTGATAACACCCTTCAGCTACTCGTTCGTATTAGACGTTATGCTGTGCCATGTGTACTGGAAGTATCAAACGTAGATGCCATTACCCCAGGGTTTGATTATTTCTTTATCCCGACTGTCCTAAACAGTCAGAAGGTAGAGTGGATCACCGGGCAGCATCATGCGGCTCTAAAAGAATACGGCGCAATTATGAACTGGGATGAAGTGATTCCAGAGGGTTATTGTGTATTAAATCCAGAGGCAAAGGTCGCACAGCTAACTGATGCTGTGTGTGATCTAGATACCGAGGATGTTCTTGCTTATGCAAGAATGGCGGAGCATATGTACAAGCTTCCGATTTTTTATTTAGAATATAGCGGAACCTATGGAGATCCGAGTGTCGTTAAGCAGGTGTCATCTGTTCTTGAAGAAACAAAATTGATTTACGGTGGTGGCATTGAATCAAGAGCCCAGGCAGAAGAGATGGCAGCCTACGCAGATACAATTGTTGTGGGCAATGTCATTTATAAAAATTTGAAAGAAGCCTTAAAAACAGTTCAAGCAGTAAAAGGAGACTTGCTTTCTTAGGAGAATTTAGTAAGATAAAAATAAGAACATTTGTTTGGTGGTGTGTATATGCAAGGAAATATAGTAGAAAAGATGTTATCAGGACTAAATCCAGAGCAACGCGAAGCGGTTACAACAACAGATGGGCCTTTGCTATTAATGGCTGGTGCAGGAAGTGGAAAAACACGTGTGTTAACGCATCGAATTGCGTATCTCCTGCGGGAAAAAGAAGTGGCTCCATGGAGTGTTTTAGCCATAACATTCACAAATAAGGCAGCTAGAGAGATGAAGGACAGGGTGGCTGGTCTTGTAGGACCGATTGCTGAAGATATTTGGATTTCTACTTTCCACTCCATGTGTGTGCGAATTCTGCGCCGTGATATCGACAGAATGGGATACAGTCGTAGCTTCTCTATTTTAGACTCAACGGATCAGTTATCTGTGATAAAGCAAATCCTTAAAAAGCAGAACATTGATCCTAAGAAATTTGATGCGAAAAGCATCCTAGCTACAATTAGTGGAGCGAAAAATGAACTGCAAAAGCCAACGGAGTTTGCAGCAAAAGCAACGGGTCCGTTTCAGGAAGTTGCATCAGACGTGTATACGGAATATCAGAAGCGATTAAAGCAAAACAATGCGCTGGATTTTGATGATTTAATCATGAAAACGATCGAGTTGTTTAAGCTTGTTCCAGATGTATTAGAATTCTATCAACGTAAGTTCCAATACATCCATGTAGATGAGTATCAGGATACAAACAGAGCTCAATATATGCTTGTAAAAATGCTCGGTGATCGTTTGAAAAATGTGTGTGTGGTAGGGGACTCTGATCAGTCAATCTACAAATGGCGTGGTGCTGATATCGGGAATATTCTCTCGTTTGAAGAGGATTATCCGAATGCAGCGGTTATTCTTCTTGAACAGAATTATCGTTCAACAAAACGGATCCTAGATGCAGCAAACAAAGTCATTAATAATAACGGGAATCGTAAGCCTAAGAATCTTTGGACAGAGAATGATGAAGGTCAAAAGATCGGACACTTCTCAGGTTCAACCGAGCAGGATGAAGCACATTTTATTGTTGAACAAGTTAAAGATGCGATCCAAAACAAAGGTTTCTCTTATTCAGATATTGCGGTTCTTTATCGGACAAATGCACAATCACGTATTATTGAGGAATTTTTCGTCAAATCTAATTTTGACTACAACATCGTCGGCGGAACTAAGTTCTACGATCGTAAAGAAATTAAGGATGTCCTTGCATACCTGCGTTTAATTTCGAACTCAGATGATGACATTAGCTTACAACGGATTGTGAACGTACCTAAGCGTGGACTCGGCGCAACTACCGTGGACAAGGTGTTGGCCTATGCATTACAGCACGGAATGTCTATGCATAAAGCATTGTTTGAAGTAGATGAGATGGGTGTTACTGCACGAGCGCTTGGTAAACTTAAGGAATTTAGAGATTTAGTTGCAAATTGGGTACAAATGCAGGATTATCTCACTGTAACTGAGCTTGTTGAAGAAGTTCTTGAGAAAACAGGCTATCGCGATGCGCTGAAGAATGAACAGACACTTGAAGCTCAAAGCAGACTTGAGAACATCGATGAGTTCATTACGGTGACACGTGAATTCGAAAAACGTAGTGAAGACAAAACACTTGTTGCCTTTTTAACAGATTTAGCTCTAGTTGCTGATATTGATCAGCTTGATGACCAACCAGAAGAAGGCCCTAAGGATGCTATTACACTCATGACGCTTCACTCTGCAAAAGGCCTTGAATTCCCGCTTGTTTTTTTAATTGGACTAGAGGAAGGAATTTTCCCTCACAGCCGTTCGTTATTTGAACAAGATGAGATGGAAGAAGAACGTCGTTTAGCATACGTAGGCATTACACGAGCAGAAAAGCAGTTGTTTCTGACAAATGCACGACTTAGAACGATTTTTGGTCGCACAAATGCCAACCCGCCTTCTCGTTTTATTAAAGAGATCCCGGAGGAATTTATTGAGGTACTAGGTGAACAAGCGGATCAGGGACTTCGCCAAAGAAGACCTGTTTCACAAAGTGCGGGTCGACCTTCAAGACCAGCGAGACCACAGATTGCATCCACCGGTGGAGAAAGCTTTGAATGGAAAGTTGGAGACAAGGCTAACCATAAGAAGTGGGGTACTGGAACGGTTGTAAGTATAAAAGGAGACGGGCAGTCGGTTGAGCTGGATATTGCTTTCCCACCACCAACTGGCGTTAAACGATTGTTTGCACAGTTTGCCCCGATTACCAAGGAATAGAAAGGACGAGCTGAATGGATAAGAATCAAGCCACAGAACAGCTAAAGGAATTAAGAAAAAAGCTGGAGAAGTATGGCTATCACTACTATGTATTGGACACTCCAATCGTACCGGATGAGGAATATGACCGGTTATTACAAGAACTTTTAAAGATTGAGGAGCTGTTTCCCGATCTGGTAACTGAAGATTCTCCTTCCGTTCGTATCGGTGGGGCCATTTTGCCTCACTTTACTAAGGTGTCTCATAAGATACCAATGATGAGTTTAGGGAACTCGTTTAATGAACAAGACCTTCGAGACTTTGATCGACGTGTCAGACAATTTGCTGGCGATACCCCTGTGTCCTATGTGTGCGAATTAAAGATTGATGGACTTGCTGTGTCCTTAACGTATGAAGCAGGCAAGCTTATTCGTGGCGCTACAAGAGGAGATGGCACAACAGGTGAGGATATTACCAGTAACTTAAAAACGGTTCCTGCCGTTCCCCTGCGCTTAAATAGTGAAGTAGATCTTGAGGTGCGCGGTGAAGCATATATGCCTAAGCGCTCGTTTGAGTCATTAAATAAAGCAAAAAAAGAAGTGGAAGAGGAGCCTTTTGCGAATCCTCGTAATGCAGCAGCCGGTTCCTTGCGCCAGCTTGATCCTAAGATTGCAGCTAAGCGTAATCTTTCATTATTTGTCTACTCCATCGGTGAATTAAACGGACGAGACATTGACTATCATTATGAGGGTCTGTCTTTCTTAAACGAATCAGGCTTTAAAGTGAACAAAGAAACGAGACGTTGTGAATCCATAGAAGAAGTAATTGCCTATACAGAAAAATGGGTAGAAGACCGTCACGAGCTTGACTATGAGATTGATGGCATTGTTATTAAGGTTGATTCCCTTAAGCTTCAAAAAGATATGGGTTTTACAGCAAAAAGTCCTCGCTGGGCAACAGCGTTTAAGTTTCCCGCTGAAGAAGTGATTACAAAGCTTTTAGATATTGAACTAAGTGTCGGGCGAACAGGTGTAGTGACTCCAACTGCTATACTCGAGCCTGTTAGTGTAGCAGGAACAACGGTGAAGAGAGCATCGCTACATAACGAAGACCTGATTCGAGAAAAGGATGTTAAGCTTGGTGATTCAGTTGTAGTGAAAAAGGCTGGAGACATCATTCCTGAAGTAGTCAATGTACTCGTTGATCTTAGAACAGGAGAAGAGCAATACTTCCATATGCCTACACATTGTCCAGAATGTGAGAGCGAGCTTGTTCGTTTAGAGGGAGAAGTAGCCCTACGTTGTATTAATCCAGAATGTCCCGCTCAAATTCGTGAAGGTCTCATTCACTTTGTATCAAGAACGGCGATGAATATTGACGGGTTAGGGGAAAAAGTGATTACTCAACTATTCTCTCACCAGTTAGTCCATAATGTGGCTGATCTTTATGCTCTAAAAAAAGAGGAATTATTGAATCTTGAACGAATGGGCGAAAAATCAGTAGACAATCTGTTACAATCAATAGAGAATTCAAAGACAAACTCTTTAGAGCGTGTGGTGTTTGGACTCGGGATTCGGTTTATTGGTTCAAAAGCAGCACGAACACTGGCCATGCAATTTGAAACAATGGATGCCATACTCAAGGCTTCAAAAGAAGAGTTGATTGCTGTCGATGAAATTGGTGAAAAGATGGCTGATTCGATTGTGAGCTATTTTGAGAAGCCAGAAGTTCTTGAATTGATTGATCAACTAAAGCAAGCTGGCTTAAACATGAGTTACACTGGGCCAAAGCCTGTCACAGTAACTGATGCACAAGAGTCGAATTCTGCGCTTGCTGGAAAAACGGTTGTATTAACCGGGAAGCTTGAACAACTGACTCGAGAAGAGGCAAAGGAAAAGCTGGAGTTACTCGGAAGCAAGGTAACCGGCAGTGTAAGTAAAAAAACAGACTTATTAATAGCTGGAGCTGATGCAGGTTCCAAACGAGTAAAAGCAGAGGATTTAGGCATTGAAATTTGGGATGAAGAGAGATTAATCCAAGAGTTTAACAAAGAATAGACTAAGGCACGAGCGAGAGGAGTAAGGCGGTTCATGTTTAAAAGATGGGGATTGGTTACTTTACCTCTGGCACTTCTCATGGCGGGGTGCTTCCCTTTTTCTCAGGACGAGCCTGAGAATACAGAGGTTGGGAATCCAACAAATGATCAAGAAATAACGATTGTACCACCTGTTAGTTCACCAGAGAATTACTATCAGGCCATTTTAGTGGATGGCGAGTATCAAAGCGGGAAGGCTCGTGGGTTTGGAACAGATGTTGTGTATAATCGCTTAGATCTCGATGAACTTGAAATGGGATTAACGCGAATTGCAAAAGAACATTTTCCGCAAAATGAGTACTCCTTAAGAGAAGGTCAATTCGTAAATAAAGAATTATTAAATAGCTGGTTGAGACGTTACGATGAAGAGGAAAATCCTAATGGGTTGAATCCCGCACTTGGATCAGGAGATAATTTAAGAGCTCAGGAAGAAAATAGTCCCCGAACGCTCTCGCACATACTGGAGCAAAATTACATGGTAGAAAATGAAGACGGGGAAATAGAGCTTGGTGCCATTGTAATAGGTGTTTCTTTAAATAGTGTGTATAACTTCCGTATCACAGATGAGGACGGACTTTACGAATTTTATTCAACTCCTTTAGAAGAGTCTGTTACGCAGGAAGATGGCGAGCGCATTGCGAACGAAATTGTTACTCGCTTACGTGATCAAGAGTTTTTAGAGTTAGATGGAGCATTTAATAACATTCCCATTGTTGTTGGCTTATTTAGAGAGCAGCCAAGAGAGTCTATTGTCTCAGGTACTTATTTTCAGACAGCGATTGCCGAGCCGAACTCTGATTTAGGAAGCTGGTCAGGTATTGATGAGAGCACCTATTTGTTTCCATCAGATCGTGCAAACCAAGATGTCCGTGATGATTCAGACGAATTTGGTCGGTTCCAAGAGCAAGTTCAAAACTTCTTTAGTACGTATGTAGGTGTTGTAGGGAAAGGCTTCTATCAAAACGATCGTTTGACGGAGCTAACGGTTGATATTCCATTACGTTATAATGGGAAGACCGAGATTGTCGCCTTAACCCAGTTTATTGCTTCTATTATTCCTAACTATTATGATGATATTAAAGTAGAAGTAAACGTTAATTCTGTGAGTGGTGAACAAGAGAGTTTAATTGTCGCAGAGCCTGGTGAAGAGCCCTTTATCCATGTGATGGACTAAAGAAAAGCCTTATTTCTTTCCGCTTTTTTGGGAGAAATGAGGCTTTTTTGTGTAAATCTATAACATTCTCAAAAAACTATTTTTCATTTGGTCATTCGTATGATATATTAAGTGCGGTTGGACATGAGAGAAGGGTGGTCATCAGACTTCTGATGACTAGGGCCGCTCATTTACTACTACTCTTTAAATAGACAAGCTTTTGTTTGAAAAGAGTTGGGACGTATAAATAAAAGGGGGCAATTTATTTTGAAAAAGTGGTTACAAACACTTACATTATCAACCGTGGCAGTACTAGCATTATCCGCATGTGGTTCAGGTGATGACAACTCATCTGGTGGTGGAGAAGCTGGAGAAGGCGAGTCAACAGAGCCTTCAGAATTTAAAGTAGGTATGGTTACAGACGTTGGTGGAATTGATGATAAATCATTTAACCAATCAGCATGGGAAGGTTTACAAGCCTTTGGCGAAGAGCAAGGATTAGAAGCGGATACGAATTACAGTTATCTTCAATCTGGTAGCTTAGACGAATTCGAACCAAACCTTCGTCAACTCGTACGCGAAAATTATGATCTATCGTGGGGAATTGGCTTCTTAATGGAAGATGCAATCCGCACAGTGGCTACACAAAATGAAGATGCACAACTAGCTATTGTTGATACAGTAGTAAATGATGCAGATGGAAATCCAATTCCTAACATCGCTAATATTACATTTAAAGAACATGAAGGTTCATTCCTAGTTGGAGTAATCGCTGGACTTCGCTCTGAAACGGATAAAGTAGGTTTCGTTGGTGGGGTAGAAGGCGAGCTAATCAAAAAGTTTGAGAACGGCTTCAAAGCAGGCGTAAAATCAGTGAATCCTGATGCTGAAATCGAAGTTCAATACGTTGCAGACTTTAATGATCCAACTAAAGCACAACAAATTGCGAATACAATGTACTCAAATGGTACAGACATTATTTATCACTCTGCTGGTGATTCTGGAAACGGAGTATTCACAGAAGCCATCAACCGTGCACGTAACAACGAAAACATCTGGGTAATCGGTGTGGACCGTGACCAGTATGCAGAAGGTGAATATGGTACTGATGAGTCTGTCACACTAACGTCAATGGTTAAACGTACAGACCAAGCGGTTCAAATTGTTTCTGAAGATACGATGAACGGAAACTTCCCTGGTGGAGAAATTCTTGAGTTTGGATTAGATGACTCTGCAATCGATATTGCAGAATCTGAGCAAAACCTAACAGAAGAAGATCTAAGCGCTGTTGAGGACTACAAAGGTCAAATTACAGCCGGAGAGATTGAAGTTCCTAAAACAGATGAAGAGTACGAAACATTCTTAGAAACAGTTGAGTAATCCACACATCTAAACAAAACAAAGGCTAGTGACCACTAGCCTTTGTTTCATGTATATAGACGGAAGGGTTATTGATGAATGGCATCGGTCCTGTTCATCAGTTTTACTCTTTTGGTTTGATCAAGCGTTTATTTGGAAGCAAGGAGTGAAAAGTATGAGCTATGTCATTGAAATGAACGGCATCCGCAAAGAATTTCCGGGCATCGTTGCAAATGACAATATCACGCTTCAAGTGAAAAAAGGCGAAATCCATGCTTTATTGGGTGAAAATGGTGCCGGTAAGTCCACACTGATGAACGTGTTGTTTGGACTCTATCAGCCTGAAAAAGGCGAGATTAAGGTGCGCGGGGAGAAAGTGAATATCACTGATCCTAATGCAGCTAACCGCTTAGGAATTGGAATGGTTCACCAGCACTTTATGTTAGTAGAAAAGTTTAATGTAACGGAAAACATTATTCTTGGAAGTGAGCCTACTAAGGGCGGAAGAATCAATTTGAAGAAAGCAGCGAAAGAAGTTGCTGAAATTTCAAAGAAATACGGTCTTGCCGTGGACCCTTATGCAAAAGTAGAAGACATCTCTGTCGGAATGCAGCAGCGTGCTGAAATTTTAAAAACGCTCTATCGTGGCGCCGATATTTTAATATTTGATGAACCAACAGCGGTGTTAACGCCACAGGAAATAAAAGAACTGATGGGCATTATGAAAACCCTTGTAGCTGAAGGTAAGTCAATCATTATGATTACACACAAGCTGAAAGAAATTAAAGCAATCTGTGATCGCTGTACGGTTATTCGTCGGGGTGTAGGAATTGGTACGGTCGACGTGGCTGACACCGATACGCAGCAGCTAGCCAATATGATGGTTGGACGAGAAGTGAATTTCAAAGTGGAAAAGACACCGTCAGTTCCAAAGGAAACCGTACTAAATGTTTCCGAATTAACGGTTAAGGATAGCCGTGGAATTGAAATGGTGAAATCACTCAGTTTGAATATTCGTGCTGGAGAAATCTTGGGACTTGCTGGCGTTGAGGGAAATGGTCAGTCTGAATTAATTGAAGCCATCACAGGATTAAAGAAAATTCAATCAGGTACAATTGAATTAAATGGGAAAAAATTAAATGGATTATCTCCTCGAAAAGTAACGGAAGCAGGCGTTGGCCATATTCCAGAAGACAGACATAAATTAGGTCTTGTGCTTGACTTTACCGTCGGGGAAAACATTGCACTACAAACCTATTATAAAAAACCATTATCCACATTCTTTATGATGAGTTATAAAGCTGTTTATGAAAAAGCAGAAGAATTAATTAAGGATTACGACGTTCGTACACCGAGTGCGTATACACCAGCTCGGGCGCTCTCAGGGGGAAATCAGCAAAAGGCGATTATTGCCCGGGAAGTCGATCGCTCGCCTGATTTATTGATTGCTGCTCAACCTACAAGAGGTCTAGATGTAGGGGCAATTGAGACGATTCACCAACGACTAATAAAAGAACGAGACAAAGGACGAGCTGTGTTACTTATGTCCTTAGAACTCGATGAAGTATTAAATGTCAGTGACCGAATTGCTGTAATCTATGATGGCGAGATTGTAGACATTGTAAATGCTCATGAAACGAATGAGCAACAGCTAGGATTGTTAATGGCTGGCGGAAAAGCGAAAGCAGGTGAAACAGAATGAAGTCGTTTTTCATGAGCCGTGGCCGAATCTTTAACATTGCGATTCCGCTTATTGCCATTTTACTTGGTATGCTTGTTGGCGGGATCATTATGCTTGTGAGTGGTTATGATCCAATTAGTGGATACAGTGCCCTTTTTAACGGGATTTTAAGTGAGCCTTTCTATATTGGTGAAACCGTTCGAGCAATGACTCCACTAATTCTTTCAGGTCTGGCTGTTGCATTCGCATACCGCGCTGGATTGTTAAATATTGGAGTAGAAGGACAAGTGCTTGTAGGGTGGCTAGCCGCTGTCTATGTTGGAATTGTGGTTGAAGCACCAATGATTATTCACCTACCACTTGCCATTCTAGCAGGAGCTGCAGCCGGTGCGCTTTGGGCGTTTGTTCCAGGCTTATTAAAAGCCAAGTTTCATGTAAACGAAGTAATCGTATGTATCATGATGAACTATGTTGGATATCATGTCGTAAACTCGATCATTCGTGCCTATTTAATTGTGCCTGGTGAGCGAACAGATAATATCCAACCAACAGCTTCTCTACAGTCAGCCTTTTTAGAATCAATTACAGACTTTTCTCGTATTCACTACGGGATCATTGTTGCGATCTTAGCATGTATTTTTATGTGGTTCCTTCTATGGAAAACCTCTCTTGGGTACGAGCTTCGTTCAGTTGGGTTCAACCAGCACGCGTCTCGTTATGCAGGAATGAGTGTTGGTCGTAATGTGATGATTACGATGATCATCTCCGGTTCATTTGCAGGACTCGCGGGAGCGATGCAAGGGCTTGGAATGTACGGATATATGACGATTCTAACTGGATTTACGAACATTGGATTTGATGGAATTGCCGTTGCCCTTCTTGGAGCAAACTCTTCCATTGGGATCTTCTTATCTGCGTTCTTATTTGGTGGACTTAAATCAGGGGCCAGCACAATGCAGTCGCAAGCTGGTGTACCAGTAGAATTAATTGATATCGTTATTGCGTTAATTATCTTCTTTGTAGCATCAAGCTACATTATTAGATGGGCATTACTGCGAATTCAGAAGAAAAAGGAGGGGAATCAATAATGAGTTTGATGGCAATTTTAGCTCTTGTTGTTCCTGCTGCGATCTATGCTGCAGCTCCCCTTATGCTTACAGCACTTGGAGGACTTTTCAGTGAACGCTCCGGTGTCATTAACATTGGACTTGAAGGACTAATGGTCGTTGGAGCCTTCTCGGCGATAGTGACAACACTAACATTAGAAGCAGCGGGAGTGGGAGCAGCCTCCACGTGGCTTGGTCTGTTAGCAGCCGTTGTGATTGGAGCCCTATTCTCTTTAATTCACGGGGTAGCATCCATTCATTTCCGTGCAGATCAGGTAGTAAGTGGTGTAGCGATTAACCTTCTAGCTGTAGGTTTATGTGTATTCTTAATTAAATTAATGTATGGAAAAGGACAAACGGATTACATTTCGAATCGTTTCTATCGTTTTGATGTTCCGGTGTTAAGTGATATTCCAGTCATTGGTCCGTTGTTCTTTTCGAGTACGTACATTACATCCTTTATGGCCATTGCTTTGGCTGTTCTAGTCTACTTTGTTATCTACTTTACCCCGTTTGGTTTACGGATCCGCTCGGTTGGTGAGCATCCGCAAGCTGCAGATACAATGGGGATTAATGTGACACGCATGCGTTATATCGGTGTCATGCTAAGTGGAGCCTTTGGTGCACTTGGAGGAGCCGCTCTAGCCGTAACGGTAACAGGTAACTTCTCAGGAACAACCATTGCCGGCCAAGGCTTCATGGCACTCGCTGCCTTGATCTTTGGTAAATGGCATCCACTTGGAGCTATGGGAGCTGCGTTGTTCTTTGGATTTGCACAAGCACTCAGTATCACGGGTGCGCAAATCCCAATGCTGTCCGGTGTACCATCCGTCTTCTTACTGATCGCGCCTTACGTCTTAACAATCCTAGCACTCGCAGGATTCGTCGGACGATCAGAAGGACCAAAAGCATTAGGATCCGCGTATTTAAAAGGTTCGAGATAGGTAAGTATTGTGAAACCCCCATCGCTAACGATGGGGGTTTTTGTGTGTGCGCCCAGCATGGGTGATAACTTGGTGGTGAAAGTCCACTACAGGCTTGGCAGTAGGAACTGTTAGCTGACGGCAAGTGTGTCCATCGCGAGGTGGAATCTGAAGGAAGCCCGAGGCAAACACTCGCACTGACGGACAGAAATCTCATATGAAGGCTGAAGTAGGGCGGATGA